>JABDJB010000018.1 GCA_013003425.1 Gammaproteobacteria bacterium
CTGGTAGTGTTGGCATTCGTCAAAGTACGCAATCACGTCTTCATTGTGAGGTGAAGATCCCTCCATGCCCCATGCCTTTAGCGCGGCCGCGAACCGTTCAGGCTCCCTTTTGTGGTCAGGAATCCCATCGTACACATGATTCCAGAATTCAAAAGGATCGTTGTAAGCAGAAAAGTGCTGGCAATAGATAACACCGTTCTCGAGGTTCGAGATAGAATAGTCTGTGGGTGCGCAAAACTTCAATAACTCGTTTTTTGTGCCTTCCATTCTCGCTCCGTACCCAAGCCGCTCGGATTCTGCCCTAATCAAAGCTCTAAACTTGTATAAATAGACTCAATCTCTTCATCCTGGATGCAGAGGTACGAAAGCGTTTGCTGTTGACTGGCGTGGCCGAATGCCTGCATCAGTAGTGGAATAGGGGTGTTCTGTTTCGTGCGTTGCATGTAACCCCAAGTCTTGCGGAGAGAATGGCTGCCATAGTTGCCTTTCAGTTTGATGCTGCGGCACCAATCCTTGACCAAATTATTTAAAGTCGGAACCCGAATGGCTTGATCGGGTTTGCGACCAGCGAAAAGAAAGGCATCGTCATCGACCCATGCGAGATTCTTGGATTTCAGAGCCATATGATCCAAATGTTCGAGTAAATTCTGAATAGCCCGGTAGCTCGCGCTATTCAATGTCACAGCACGATACTTGTTGGTCTTACGCTGTTTAACTTCGAGCCGGTCGCCTGGCTGGAGATGCCTTACTCGTCCGATGCGAATCGAAAGCAACTCGGAGGCGCGGTATGCAGTGTTGATGCCCACAACGAAAAGTGCGTAGTTGCGAGGCGAGGGCGCCAGATGCTGTTTAAGCTTGTTAATTGCATTGACTGTCCGGATCGGCTCAACCTTGATAGTGTCACCGGACTTGGGGTGATTTGGGTTAGGTTTCACGTCCAGAATTGAGGCACTACGCATTGCTTAACTTTTTTAGGATTTCCTAGAAAGTTGGGCGAAAATTTCCGCGTTCCGATCTGGATTGTAGCCCTAATTGGCGATTAATCATAGACAAATCAAAACGATATTAATCTTTTTGTAAGCCCAACTTTTTCCTAAAAGTTGGGCATGGGCAGCAGAGCTATGAGAGCGGGTTTGTCCACGGTTGTTACAGCATTACGGTAACAAGATCATGGCAACTTGTGAGCCGAGGTTGAGAATACAGGGAAATGAATGGCGATAAATATCCAAGACGTACGATCGACTGTTCGTCGCTACCGGTTGCGACGAAACGTGCTGTCGATATCGTTCGCGCCTATAACGAGGAAGTCAGCGAACTAGCGATCGCAATTCTGCAGCAGCTCGATGATGATGCGCTCACGACCAGGCAAGCAGTCCGGATGATCATGAGAATAAATAAGAAGCGTTAATTCGCGGCCGTGCCGACTTCTTGCGAGGAGCGCTCGGCAATGTGCTGGGATTTGCTCCGATCCCGCCGCAATGTCCGGATCTTTGCTACCGCTAAATCGGCAATGTCCTTAACTTTGGTCCGGATGTCCTAACGGTTGTGCGAGATATGTGCATGCTTTTGCTAGGAATCACAATAGATCGAGTGTCTGGAGAGTGGGGACTGCCCGCCTCTCATATCTTATGCGCATAATGTATATTATGTTAACTATCGGATAGATTTCGCAAAGGAAGCGCCACAATTCGAACCGTTGGCCCACAACCTACCCATACAGACCCCTAAGCTGCTGTCATCGAGCTTGTAGCCTGTGTGGCAGATCACAGTCGTTTTCGGGTGCACCTGATAGCCTGCCGTGACTTAACTTAGTCGGAAGCGTCATGCGCAAAGCACTTATTACACTGGTTTTTGTTGGATTCAGCCTCGGATTGGCGGTTGAGCCTGCCGCGGCCCTGACGGCTATCAGGATTGCCAGCAACAACGAGTACCTGGGTCAGGGCCAAACCTTTGAAATTACAGAGGCAGACGGCACGATCGAGGCAACAGTCGAGTTTGGTAACAGCCTCCAGGTACTGAGCAGTTTCGAGACCTGGAGGTTTGTATTCGACAATGTTGGTGACGGATTGCTCGAGGAAGGGATATATGAGGAAGCAACCCGTTTTCCATTCCACCCTGCCCCGCGACCCGGTTTGGACGCCTCAGGTGATGGACGTGGCTGTAACGAGCTTACCGGTCGTTTTGTCGTTCTGGAGGTTGAGTACGGCTTTAGTAATGAGGTGCTGCGCTTTGCAGCAGATCTGGAGCTGTTTTGCGATAACTCGGGTTCAGCATTCCGCGCGAATGTTAGGTTTAACAGCGACTTACCGTTAATACTTGAAGTCCCGACTGCATCTGCAGGCCGCGACCGGATTGTATTTGAACGGGAGCAGGTTGAGCTTGACGGACTGCAGACGGTTGGGGGAAACAGCCCGGTGGCCAGCTACCTCTGGACGCAGATCGGTGGGCCTGAGGTCGGGCTTTCGGACGAGACAACTGCGACGCCGCGATTCAGGAGCCCGGACGTAAGTGGCGCCCCGCTCCTGCTCAGCTTCCAGCTGGACGTCAGCAATGAAAACGGGCTGGTCGATTCAGACGTCACGGACGTTGAGGTGCGCGATCGCAGCCTGCCCCGAAGCTGGCTGCGCTACTCGACCAGCATTAACAGCGTTGGTGGCGAAGACGGGATACTGACTGAGGATGATGCGGCGTTCGCCGGGTTCTTGAGTGCTGGTGGCAACGGTGCCCAGGTTGCACTGGAAGGTCTCGACGCCTGGTCTGTGGCGTTCTTTGCTCCTCCCGGACAGCTGCTTACCGCTGGGACTACGTATCTGGTATCGGGCGATAGCACGGGCGGTGCCGACCTTGCCGCAATTCGTGAAGGAAATAACTGTTCCACCGGGGATGGCCTGTTCCTGCTTAATGCGATTGCTTTCGAGCCAGTAACGGAGGTACTGAATGGTTTGAGTGCGGATTTTGTTCAGGCGTGCACCGGCTCACAGGATGTTCTCAGCGGCCAGCTGCGCTACCAGATGGTGCTTCCCGAAGCGAACGCTGGAACCAGCCGTACGGTGCTCGAGCGCACCTCGATCGTACTGGATCCCGGAGCATCGCTGGATGCGGATGGGTCAATAGAGAGCATCGAGTGGGAACAGCTCAGCGGCCCGGCCGTCACGCTTGATTCACCAACCGGGGTCGCTTCTTTCAGTCATGAGCTTGGTGACGCTGTGCTTGAGGAAAAGTTCGGGTTCAGGCTGAGTGTCACTGACGAGGTCGGTCATGTTGACAGCGACGATGTGACCATCAACATACTGCAGGACAATCAGCCACCGACTGCGGTTGATGATCGAATTGTCATGCAACAAGGCTTCATTGTTGACGCGGAAGTGCTTGCGAATGACAGTGACAGCGACGGTACTTTTGACTCTGCTTCGATAGAAATTATTGACGCGCCTGCGGTGGGCGTCCTGACTCGCGGTGAAAATGGCCTGCTGTTCGGGCCACCAGTAGATTTCACCGGCAGCTTAACTGCAACCTATGTCGTGCTCGATAACGACGCCACAGAATCAAATGTGGCTACAGTCGTTTTTGATGTGCTGCCTGGCCCCGTCGGCACCATAGACTATGCCGCAACCGACTCCGCGGTCGCGGTGACAATTGACGTGCTGTCCAATGACGTTCCGTCGGGTCCCGCATTTGATATGTCATCGGTGAGCATCGTCTCGACGCCGGGCAACGGCACCGCGACGGCCAATCCGGACGGTACCGTCACGTACAGGTCGACCAACGGCTACGGTGGCAATGTCGTCTTTTACTATGATGCAGCAGACCAGGCTGGTCTGCGCATGCCGCCAACCATCGTCGTGGTTGAGGTCCGGCCGCCGGCACAGCAAACGCCGCCGGCAGCCACACCAGCATCGCCACCGCCGGTTTCTGGCCCCGCTCCTGTCGCTCCCGTCGCTGCGGCGCCGGCACAACCGGAATGCTCGGGCGAAAACGTTTTTGCAAGTTCGGTGAATTGCTCCGGTAGCGGCTCACTGTCGCCCCTGGGGTTGTTGATGCTTGCCCTGCTCTTCCGGCGCCGGCGAAATTGCCTTGTCGGATCCAGCGCACTTCACGGGAGCCGCATTCGGAACTAAGCCAACGTGCGCAGCTGGTTGTTGCGACCAAGGCCCTTTCTCGTCTATTTCCTGCTGGCCTGCCAAGGAGATGATTTGGGCCGGGAGCCACCATTCCAGTGGCGGCTTGTACTTACGCGACGTTCAGCGAGTCAATAATTCACGTTATTAATCACTTCTAAGTTATTGTTATTAATATTGTTGCCGAGCCTTGTCACGCCGTTCGCGGCTGAAGGGGTTGCAGTCAGCTCATCCGGCAGCACAAAGCTGCATGCCATAAACAATTATTATGCGCACGGGACGGATACTACTGTTCGCCCGGCCTTCTTTCTGCGTCAGCCTGATGGCGACCAGTACAGCATCTATTTGAGTGGCAATATCGACACGCTCTATCGGCCAAGTGCCGATCCGGGCGATGAGTGGGACGTTGCCCACGGGTGGAATGAATCCATGCAGGCCACCGCCCCGGTCTTCGACGGCTCCGGCATCACAACCGCTACGACCAGCAGCGTGCCACAATTGGTACTGCAGAGCGCAGGGGCGGTCAGCCCGCAACGCGATCCGGTCGACGCCAGAATTATCAGCGGCATTCTCAATAACACCGGCGCCGTCATCGATTCCCCCAATGAGGTTGGCAGGTACCAACTGTTACCCTCGACTCCGGCACCCACCGACAGTGATGGCGACGGTATGCCAGATGAGTGGGAATTTGCCAACGGCCTGGATGCTGATGATCCTGCCGATGGGATCGACGACCGCGACGCTGACGGATACACTGAACCGGAAGAATTCCTGAACAGTCTGATTGGATGACCAGCAATTTGTGAAGATTGCCTACTTTCATGTATTCGGCAAGCCACCAATCGAAGAAAGCGTGTATCGCATGCTGGGTGCGTCGTTCCCTGAATTTGACGTTCAGTCAATAACGCTGATTCCTCTGCTTCGTCGGCGCCCGCTGGTAATTCTGGGAAACTTTTTCGCGATGATTCGCGAATACGGACTTGGTTCACTCAAAAACTACAATTCTTTCAAACAGGCATTTTTATCCACTCCGTACCTGTTCCAGAAAATTAGTGAATTGTGCAGGGACGCAATCGTTGCCAATAAGGAGCACTACGTTTTCAGCTTTCAGCTTCAATCGCTGTTCGACTGCAGCGTCCCGGGAATACCAAACTACGTCTACACGGATCACACACACCTGCTCAACCACGCTTACCAGGGTTTCTCGGTCAGATTCAAATCTGAACGCTGGCTGGCGCTGGAAAAAAAGATTTACGCAAACGCGACCGGGATTTTTACGCGAAGTGAAAACGTGTCGCAGTCCCTGGAACGCGACTATGAGTGCGCCCCGGAGAAAATAGAGTGTGTTTATGTCGGTATGAACACGCCAGGCCCCGTCGGCGCAACGGCAGGAATCAGCAACAACAGTAAGTCGATACTTTTTATTGGGTCTGACTGGGCCAGGAAAGGCGGCGACATACTGATACAGGCATTCTCTCAGGTGCTTGAGTCGCATCCGGACGCCACCCTGACTATCGTTGGCGCAAGGCCGCAGGTCAGCGTGCCAAACTGTCGCGTGCTGGGCAGGGTTCCGCTTGAACAAATAGACAAGCACTACAGCCGCGCGTCTTTGTTTTGCCTGCCGACGCTGCAGGAGCCTTTCGGCGTGGTCTTGCTGGAGGCGATGGCGCACGGGCTGCCCGTGATCGCAACGTCAATCGGTGCGGTGCCAGAAGTAGTCACCGCCGATACCGGCATACTCGTCCCACCCCACAATGTCGACGCCCTGACGGCTGCTCTGAACGAATTGCTTGCCGATCCTGACAGGGCGCGCAAACTTGGTGCCAGGGGCCAGCGCCTGGTAATAACGCGTTACAATTGGACCACTGTAGGCGCGGCTATCCGGCACGCCATCCTCGACGATAGCGAAGCTCCGCCAGCGGCTTCTGCCTCTGCTTAGGCGAGTCGCGCCGCCGCAGACCGTTTGCCTGTTTAAACCGCTTGACACCTCGGTGGCAGGACAGGCGTAATTCGTGGTCCCCAACGGGTAAAAACGGTCATGCTGAGTAATAATATCTGCCGGAATAGTCACAAACTTTTAACGTGCTGGCTTTGTTGCATAGTAGCTGCCGCGTCGCTAGTGGCTTGTGGCAGCTCCTCGGATGAGGATGCAAGTGAGCCGGACGCCTCCAGCCAGGCGAACGCAGCTTCTCCGGCCAATGACTCGGGTGATAACACAGGCGGTGATGACGAGACCGACCCCGCTTCAGATCCAGCGCCGGAGCCAGACCCTGATCCCGAACCTGACCCTGAACCGGGTCAGGATGTGCCCCCACCCGCCGCGCCCAGTCCGCCTGCGAGGGCCTTTCCAGGCGCCGAGGGATTCGGTGCGTTCAGCCGTGGAGGCCGCGGCGGGGAGGTATATATCGTTACCAATCTCGATGATTCGGGTACTGGCAGTCTGCGCTGGGCGCTGGACCAGGACGGCCCACGCACGATTGTCTTTGCAGTTAGCGGCATCATTGAGCTGAACAGTGAGCTGAATATCGACAAACCCTGGGTAACCCTGGCAGGACAGAGTTCGCCCGCCGGCATCACTATTTCCGGTGGCCGGCTCAAATTCAGCACCCACAATGTGATCGTACGAGGACTGCGGGTTCGCCCAGGCGACGATCCGGATGGCATGGAGCCGGAAAATCGCGATGGTTTCAGCATCGGGTCAACGGACCCGGTCAATAACATCATTATCGACCATTCTTCTTTTACATGGGCCGTCGATGAAAATGGTTCCAACTGGAACCCCAACGAGTACATAACCGTTCAGTGGTGCATCTTTGCCGAAGGTCTGCGTAACAGTATTCACCCGGAAGGTTCCCATAGCATGGGGTACATCATTGGACCCGGTTCTCGGTATATCTCACTACACCATAATGTTTTTGTCAGTAACGAGCATCGCAATCCAGCAATCAGAGATGGCCGGTCCATCGAGCTGATCAACAACGTCGGTTACAACTGGAAATCAGAGGGCATAGCAATCAGGTCCACCGGAAGCACCACATTGCACGCCATCAATAATCATTATGCCCATGGACCGGATACCACCTTGCGCCCGGCGTTTTATCTGCAAAGCAGCGAAACAGGCCAGCATCAGGTCTATTTGCGAGGCAATACGGATTCTGTTTATCGGCCGCTGGCAACCGAGGGCGATGAGTGGAGCGTTGCGCATAGCTGGACGCCGGAAATGCGTGTGGAGCGCAAAGTGTTTTCCGGTTCAGGGATAGATATCACTAAACCGAGGGATCTGCTGGAAGTGGTGTTACCCGCCGCAGGGGCGATATCCCCGCAGCGTGACTCCATCGATGCCCGAATTATCGGTAGCATTACTGCGAACAGCGGCAGTGTTATTGACTCACCCGCTGATGTGGGCGGATACGAGATTACGCCTGTGATTTCCGCGCCTCTGGATAGTGATCGGGACGGCATGTCGGACGCATGGGAGATAGAACAGCAATTGGACCCGGGCGATCGCAGCGATCGCAATAGCGATAACGACAACGACGGCTATACCGCCCTCGAAGAGTATCTGAACGGGCTGATCGGCTGACTGACAAACAGCCGCGTCAGCGGCCCGGTCGCGCAATCCGCATCATTTTCCGACCAAAACGCAGCAGGAACACGGCAAACGGACGAAGTGGTTCCCAGCGCAGGGCAATATAAGGCATCAGCTTTAGTCTGTGCAGTGGCGGGCAATCCCGCAGTGTCGTGTTTGCGTAGCCGTGCCGCCGTAGCATCGGCCCCAGTATCGTGTTCATCTTCCAGATCTGCTCGCGGGTGCGTTCCCGCTGCCAGGCTCCGATGCGCGTAGCATCGAGTCCCATCGTCGCCTTCGATTTCCACTCCGATTCCCATTCCGGCACCGCTGCCGTCTTGACCGAAGTATCCAGCATGCATGGCTCATAGTCAGTGTCGAGAAACCTGCAGATTTGTCGCAGCTCGACTTCCGGGTTATGCAACAGGTCCTCATACTTTACGATCAATTGACACCCGCTCCCGACGCGTTGCTGATTGCGCTCGACGTGGCGCATCTGCACCATCCAGTCACGACAAAACAGCAAGAATCGTCGCGGATTACCTGGTGCCGCCCAGGGCGCCTTGATCATGGAATTCACAACATCGCGCCCGTCTCTCACCAGGGCAACAATCCGGGCCCGCGGGAAATCATTCAGGATCGTTGCAACGTGTTCGTTGTGGCGCGGCGATTTCTCGCCAACCCTTGCCATACCGCGCTTGCGTGAGTAGCAATCCAGAAGCGCCCGCAGCAGGCCGGCCGGTGACCGGCCATACTGCTCGAGCAAGCCCGTCACTTCGACCGGGTCAAGTTGGAGATCGGCTATGCGCGGATGAGCCAGCGCGGTCGCAACCACCTGTTCGCACTCCTGTTGCCAGAAGGTTGCGTCAACCTTAGCGACAAACTCTGTATAGAACTGGGTCTCCGGCGGTATCGCCAGCAGCGGATGACGGTCCAGTAAAACAGCCAGCAGGGTTGTGCCGGATCGGGGCGCCCCGACGATGAAGAATGGTTCGGATTGGTTCTCGGTCATTGTTACGCGCGAGCGGAAACTCTGATCGCTTGTTCGGGCACGATTGTTCTCTGATAATGCATATAGCTCGTACCGGGTCGTCCTGCTGGCAGTTGGCGTCGCGGATTCCTGCTGGAAATTACCTGATGCGCAATGGCATTGCCATTCAGGCCGCGTGAGTATTGTTACAGGCATAAGAACGAATGGACAATCTCAAGAGATCGGCGACCCGGAGCGTCATATGGGCATATGCCTCGCGGTACTCGGGCAAGCTGCTGGTATTCGTCAGCACGCTCGTACTGGCTCGCCTGCTGCTGCAGGAAGATTTCGGCGTTGCCGGTTACGCGCTCGTAGTTATCGCCTTTCTGGAAACAATCAGCGGTCTTGGCATCGGGCCAGCGTTGATCTATCAACGCGACGAGCCGATTACTCGCGACACCGGGTTTTGGCTGGGGCTGGGAGCGGGCCTGACGCTGATGACGCTTACATGGCTCGGCGCGCCGCTGCTGGCAACCTTTTTTCAGGACCCGCGTGCTGCCGACGTTTCGCGTGTACTGGCACTGGCACTACCGCTGTCGGCGCTAGGTAACATTCACGTCGCCCTGCTCGAAAAGCATCTCCAGTTTGGCAAAAAGCTTATCCCCGAGCTCACCAATTCCGTCGTCAAGGTGCTTTTTTCAATTGGTTTTGCCCTTTTTGACTTCGGTGCCTGGAGCCTGATCTATGGACAGCTTGCCGGCACGGCAGCGGGTGTCGCCACTGTGTGGATCGTCAATCCGTGGCGGCCGTCAATGCGTTTCGAAGCCAGCGCCGCCCATAGCCTGCTGAACTATGGGACAAGAATCATCGCTGTCGGCATTCTGGGCTTTCTTGTCAGCAACATCGGTTTTTTCTTTGTCGGGCGTTTTATGAGTGCCGCGATCGTTGGTGTCTATGTGCTGGCACTGCGTATCCCTACTGTTCTCATCAAGGAGTCAGCACAGGTTATCAATAACGTGCTGTTCCCTGTCTTTACCAAGATCAAGGATGACACCGCAAAACTTGGTCGCGGCTATCTTTCGGTGATGCGCTATTTCGCACTGCTCACCGTGCCGCTTGGTCTCGGGCTGGCTGCGGTAGCCGAACCCTTTGTATTGTCACTACTGACCGACAAATGGGCTGAGATGATACCGGTAATCCGCCTCGCGGCCATCTACGTGATGCTGTTGTCGCTCGGCTTTAATGCGGGCACAGTGTTCAAGGCCGTCGGCAGACCTGGACTGATCATCCGACTATCCCTCCTGCGCCTGGCAATCCTGCTGCCCTCGGTTGGATGGGCCGTGGTCCAGCAAGAGTCGCTCATTGCGGTGATGGCGGTTCAGGTTGGCGCGATCATGCTTCATCTCCTGATCTGCTGGAGCATCCTCACACGAATTTTGCAGCTGAGCCTCGGCCAACTGCTCGCAGTTATGCTCCCTGCAGTAACGGCTGGCATCATCATGTACGCCGGCGTCGTCGCAACTATCACCGTCCTGAGCGATTCGAGCCCGTTCCTGCAGCTGTTGGCCGGCGTAGTTGCCGGGGCACTGCTATACGGCAGCGTTATCTGGGTATGGCAGCGTAAAATGCTGTTGCAGGGATACCGCCAGCTGCGTTCTGCTTTTTCCCCGCAACGGTCCTGACAAGCTATTTTCCGGCGTATCTCTCCACCAGATCACGCCAGCCAGTCATCATGCCTTCAACTGTGAAGTTGTCACAGATGCGCTGTCGTGCGGCCTGAGCAATCCGGCTGCGGCTGTCCGGTTCAACCAGCAGCCGTACTATTCCGTCAGCCAGCGCGTCTGTATCGCCTGCTGGTGCCAGCAGGCCGTCTACATCGTTACGAATCACCTCCGCGATGCCATCAACGGCACTGGCAACAACCGGGCACTCGCAGGCCATTGCTTCGAGTAGTGATAACGGCAACCCCTCCCAGCGCGAAGTCATGACGTAAACGTCACAGGCCGCGTAAACAACCGAAATATCGGATTGCCACGGCACCAGCACGAGGTTGCTCGCAATGTTGTACTTTCGTGCCAACTCCACAACGGCATCGCGGAGTGGCCCCTCCCCCGCCATTAGTACCTGCGTTTCGGGAACTCTTGCCAGGACCTGCGCCGCGGCCTCAACCAATCCGGTGGGATTTTTTTGCGTGTTGAACCGGCCAGCCCAGCCAACTACCGGCTTTCCCGGATCTAGTCCCAGTGCCAGGCAGGCAGCAGCATGATTGTTGCCCGTGCGGTAACGATCGGGTTCGATGCCCGTATAAATCACATCGATGTCATCGGCCGTCGCCACGCCATTTTCGATGATCTGCTGACGCATTGAACGGGTCAGCGCGACAATGCGACCACCCAGGCCGCTGCCGAAACGCTCGATCCACCGGTATACAACTGCCCTGTTGCCCTGCACGCGCCGCAGGAACGGCAGTGAGTGCTGCACATACAGCGTTGGTGTACCGCTCAGCCTTGCAGCAAGTCGGGTCAGCAAGCCCGCCTTGGCGCTATGCGCAATTGCGATCGACACCGAATTGCTGCGCATGTGTTGCCACAACCGAAAACCGACCACCAGGTCAGAAAGCAGGCTGACCTTGTAGCGATTCATGCGCAATGCCGTGACGTCCATCCCGAGGCCCTCGAGTTGCTTCGCGTAGGCTTCGCGACCTTCCGATAAGCACACAACGTGCACCCGATGGCCCTGCCTGGCCAGATACTCGCCAACCGCACGATTGTAGTTGGCCACCCCGCCGGTAGATTTGCTCACGCAGAGTATGTCGAGTGGCTGCGTCAAGCCCGTCACTCCGGCGGCTCGCGTCGGGCCAGTGTTTCGTACAGCGCCAAAACCTGATCGTGCATGCGCCGTTGACTGTATTGCTGTGCGACCAACCGGCGTCCCGCGGCGCCGAGTCGTGCGGCCAGGGCATCATCGCCGAGCAGCTGCCGAATCCGTTCTGCCAGCGCCGCCGGCTCGGCCGGTGGCACCAGCAGCCCGGTCGTACCGTGTTCTATGACACCAGGAATGCCACCGACTGCAGTTCCCACCACAGGACGGCACATTGCCAGAGCCTCCAGCAGGGCAACGGGCAGGCCCTCCCAGCGCGAGGAGAATACGATGATATCGAGAGCCGCCAGCACGGCTGGCATGTCGCGCTGCAGGCCGGCAAATACTGCTTTCTCGCCGAGGTTAAGCTTTGCGGCAAGCCGGGCCAGCCGGTTTCGCTCGATGCCGTCACCGACAATCACGAACCGCGCCCGCGGTTCCTGTGCACTAATCAGCGCAGCAGCCGCAAGAAAGGTAGCGTGGTCCTTTTGCGGATCGAGTCGGCCGATGATGCCAATCAGTGGCCCGGCTGAATCCCAGGGGTCGCCACTGGCCGGCTGCACTGTCGCCGGATCGAATCTTTGCAGATCAATGCCATTACAGATCGTGACTACCTTGTCGGCTGACTCCCCGGCAACGTTCACCGTGTAGTCGCAAACTTCCGATGACACAGCGATTATCTTGTGGCAGCCAGCCGTGCATGCTGCAGCAATCGCCGACAATGCCCTGTTGCTGCGCCAGGGGTCGATATTATGGGCAGTCGAGACGCGCACCGGCACCTGCATCAAACGAGCCGTAAGCTGACCTGCCAGGTCGCTCTTGCGCAGGTGAGTGTGGATTACGTTTGGCTTGAAACGGCGAATCAGGAGCGCCATGCGCAACAGCGCACCGGGATTTTTCAATCCATGCCGTGACAGCCGGTGCGGTGTAATGCCCAGTGCCGCAAACTCGCCGCGCAGCGGCCCGTCTGTGAAGTAAGCGATTTCAACCTGATGCCCCCTCGCGGTGAAATCCCGCGCCATGTCCAGCAGCAGGGTCTCGGCACCTCCGATCTTCAGACTATCAGTAACGTACAGGATCTTCATTGAGTAAGCGTTCAGTCACTTCGAACCAGCTCATGATAGAGCCGCTCCAGTTTTCCAGCGACGCTCTCCAAAGAGAAATACTCACCAACATGCATGCGCGCCCTGCTCCCGAGCGCTTCTCGCAGCACCGGGTCGTCCAGCAACGTCATTATCTGTTGCTTCAATACCTGCGGTGATTCGGGCGCAATGAGCAGCCCCGAATGGCCCGACGTGATCAGCTCCGGTGCAGCACCGACGTCCGTGGCAATGCATGCCAGCCCGGAAGCCATTGCCTCGAGTAGTGCATTGGAAAGTCCTTCAGCCACTGACGGTAACGCAAATATATCCGCCGCTCGCAGGTATGGGGCGACGTCAGCAACCGCACCCGTGAAAACGACGCCATCTGTGCCGGCCCGCCGCAGGAAGCTCTCCTGTTCACCGGTGCCAACGACCAGCAATGTTGCCAGCGGATCGTGCTCCCGTATTGCCGGCCACACGGTTACGAGATCCTCCACGCGTTTCTCCCGCGCAAGACGCCCCGCATAGACAACAATCGGTCCTGCCGGTAGCCCCAGCTGCTCACGCAGCGCAGCTTTCTCACCGGCTTCGATCGGGAAAAAGCGCTCGCAGTCGACGCCGTTTGGTATCAGGGCGCGGCGCTGTTTCACAACCCCGCGCGCTGCGAGTTCCTCATTGATCTCTTCGCTGATTACGACGAAGCGGTCAACTTTTTGACAAATCCAGCTGACCCGCTGGCGACCAAAGTTGCGCCGTTCCAACCACCGCAGGTCACCCAGCGAACCGCCGCGGACAACCTTGACTGCCACCGGAACTCGCAGCAAGCGTCTGGCCAGCAACGCAGTCGTGGTCGGTGAGAACAGGTCGTGGGCATGTATGACGTCCGGGGGATCGCGCTGCAGGTGTCGTAGCACGGCGACCGTATAAGACAGTGATCGCGCGGCTTTTGGGCCGGTTGCGCCCAGCCGGTGTACTGGCACACCCTCTATGTGCTCGAGGGCAGGCAGTCCTGGCTTGTGTCGTGCATAGACTGTGACCGACAGATTCCGGTCGCGCAGACGTGGTGCAAGCGATGCCAGTTGCCGTTCTGCACCGCCAACCTCCGGGTAATAGCCCTGGATCAGCATTGCCACTCTGATCGGCTTGTTGGCAGTCACTGGCGTAGCCACATCTTATATGGTCGGCGCGGCAGTCGCTGCGGCATACAGTTTGAGTTGGCTGTCGAACCAAACTGCCGGATCGTGTTGTTCTGCCACCCGCCGCCGCGCCGTTTCACCATAGTGCTGCCGCCGGCCGGCATCGTCCAACATGCCTCGAATAGCTTCGCGCAGCTGCTCAATATCGCCTGGCGGTACCAGTATGCCGGCACCGTCGCTCAATACGTTTGTCACTTCGCCCACGCTCGTTGCAACAACGGCGCGCCCGGCGGACATTGCTTCCAGCAGCGCCACCGGTAGCCCTTCCCAGTGAGATGACATGACAAACACATCAGCCGCGCCAAGGAGCAGTGCCACATCCTCACGCACCCCGAGCGCCAGAACCTGCGCTCCTGACTGCTCAATGACCTCGCGCAAATGAGCCATGTGGTGAGGTTGCCCGTCGCCGGCAATTGCGAGGAAATTTCCGCTACCCGGCACGCAGATCGGGGCGCAGGCAGCCACCAGGTCCTGATAAGCCTTTTGTGGCGCTACCATGCCTACTGCAAGTATCAGCCGGCTATCTGCTGCACCAAGCAATGACTGCTTTAGCTCGCGGCGTTGCTCGATCGAGCAGCCAGCGACCGGCTGCACCGGATTGGATAAAACCTTGCATGGCAGTGAGCCCAGCCACTTTTCGTGCGCTGTTGCGACCGACTGTCCCACCGCAATGACACAAGTGCAAAAGTGCCTTACGGCACTACGCCATACAAAGGCACGCAGCTTGCCCGGTGGCGTCGCAATGTTATGCAGGGAGCTTATAACCGGCGTATTTGTCATCCGGCCAACCACGGCGCCCAGAATGTCGGCGTGAAACAGATGGGTATGGATCACATCAAATTGCGCGGAACGAAAGAACCGCAGCATTTTCAGAAACCGCTTCACATTAAAAAGCCGTCGACCCGGAAGTACTACTACCCTGGCTCCTGCCGATTCCAGGCGCTGCACCAGGAACTGTCGCGGATTAGCCCACAGCACGATGACGGTTACGTCGGTCCCGCGCCTCCGTGCCTGTTCCGCAAACGTGACCAGCAAGGTCTGTGCGCCGCCGGCGGTGAGCTTATCAATTACCTGAGCGACTCTCACTCATGCCTCTCTGACTGGCACCGCGGGCAAGTGAACCTGGATAACCAGGAAGAAAGGTTGCGGGGCTGCCATTGCGTGTTTCAGTAGACTCAAGTTAAAACCGGATTCTGCCACCACCGGTCTCTGCCTCAGTCCCGGACCCGCTCCTTTAGCATTACGTCGGCTGGCGAAGCTGCCGCAAGGTAACGATCGATCTGCGCGCCAAAATACATCGCCATTTCCAGCCTGATCGACGACGAGACAATGGACTTCAGGCCGCTATGCCCGGCAATGATTCTCTCGTACATCACGAACTTTTCCAAGATATTGCGGGCACAATAAAAGTTGAGCACATGAATATCCGGAGTGGTATCTGCAAAATACCCAGCCAGAACATTCGCCCGAAAAGTACTGAGAATCGCGCTGCGGAAAAACTTACCAAATGTCAGGAATTGTGGTTTATAGGTATCCGGATGAATGAGAAACAGGCTCAACGAACGATAATTCGGGGCGGCCTGGTACTTGAGATCGACTACAGCCAGTTTGTCCTCGCTATCGTAAATAACGTTGTCGGTTGTGTAATCCTCCGGGGACCTCCCAAGCTCAAGCTTTCGGCCCTCAATTGTCGCTGCAGCACTGCGGAACTGATCGCTCAATCTGTTGATCACACTTCCCTTGACTCCACAAGTACCCAGATCCCTGATGAGTGCAGCTACTTCCTCGTCGTAGAGCTGTGACGACACCACCCCTGTTTCGGATCTGTTCATGCTGTACTGCACTTCTCGCAGCCAGGCTCCGGCTCGCCTGGACGCGACCTTCAGCATCTCGATGTTTCGACGGCTCCGACCCACCGGTGCACAAGTCATAAGCAACTGCCGCATAGTTTGGCCAGCGAACTGCTCCGTAACTACGGCGTTGTACTCGGGCAGAAACACAAACGTCCGGACGCCGCGTAATTCCGCGCACCGGGCGTCAAAATGCCTGAAGGTTTCATCCATTGCATCAAACTCATGCCGCATCCTGCTATGCAGGTCGGGGGAATCCAGTGTCGCTTTCAGGGTTGTCATCTTCGGGTGGCGTCGTATTTTAACCAGTAATCGCTTTTCCGACCCGTCTGGCAGACTGACCGGATAATGCAGAATCAACGAGCTCGTATGCGAAAGGATCACGGGCGCACGCGTCCGCAATGTCGCATTCGGGCCGTAAGCATCGGGCAAATGCCCTTCTAGCCGCGTCGCAATATCGGCGATTATGCGTCGATCATCGGCGCATCCTTTGTATCGTGTAAACATGTCTTGCCAGCACCCAAGACGAAAAAACAAAAACTAAATCAAGGCACAATGCCTCTGGCAGTTGCACCAAAACGAATATCGGGTTGCGCCTCTGCCTGATTCATTGCGACGCCAAGATGCGCTGCAAGCGTAGGAGCAATAGCATAGAGATTGACCGGTTCCGGCATCTCGCCCGCTTGAATATTCCCATGCGCAGCAAATATCACAGCATTTGGCGTGTGGTCACCAGTCCGGCGCGCCCGGAACTCTCCCGCCACAATGCCCGCCTTCGTCGATCCCACCCGCGAAATTGGCGCATTGCGATTCCAATTTACAAACACGTCCGGCAACTCGTCAAAATGCGGACAGTTCCTGTCGAAATATTCTGACGACAGACAAACGGAGCTAACCATCGGTTCATCCGTCTCCAGATTCCTCAGCTCGAGCAGATCCTGCCTGAGTTGGTGCAATACACGGTCAAAGTGCTCTCCCGGCTGCACGACGCCCTGCGGCTCCCGGCCTGCTACGTTTAATCGAATGGCGCCGGCAATATCATTGTGCGGTACCGGAAAAAACGTGCAGTCTGCCCAGCCCCTGGCATCAGCCGCGTCGGCGGCATTTTTAGCCCGTTTGCGTAGTGGTTGGAAAAACTTGATCCTGCGTGGCAACCGGTGCCAGGTATGTCTGGCGCTCATCATAAGGCGCCTACCGAGCTTCGGCCGACGTTGGTCCAATCTGCCCAGCACCGCTTCCAAAAGATGGTTGCCGGTATAGTTCGGACCCATACCTGGCCCACTGAAGAAGACGACGAGTGTGTCGGTATCAACGCAATCGAGCAGTCGGCCGACGGCGCGGTCCAGCTCGAGATATACTTTCCTGACCGGATCGCCGACGTGATTGGACAGCTCGTTGTCGTGCCTCGGATGTTTGGAATCGCGGGCGTGCCAGCTCTGGTGGCCAATGCAATGAGGATCGTGGAAAACGGTACAGCACAGGTCCCAGTCTTCTTTCTTTAGCAAGTCTGTCGTGAACTCGGTCTTCAAACGAATCCGCCGCGCCAGGGAGGCATACAACGCACCCAGGCCTTCTGGCGTCGGATCCACGCTATCGCAGCGACTGATGCTGTCGAGTCCGTAGTTTGAAATCAGCTCATCACTTAGCCGCTTTGGCGTCACCTGCGGCGTCTGACTGCGTCGATCATGAACCATCCAGTCAACCACCTGTACGCCATTGATATTATCATTGAGACCGAACTTGGGCACATCAACAACAATGCAGCGCTTGCCGTTTTCGCTTAGGACATCCCACAGCGGACGGCTGGCGAGTTGCTCTCGCGGAAAAGAGTATTGCTCATAGGTTCCCGGCTTGATCTGGAGGAAAAAGTAACGCCCATGCGTTGCCGGTGTAACGCCCGTGAGGAGTGACGGCCATATTGCCCCACTACCAAGAAACGGCGGATAAGAAACGCTGGCCCAGGCGCTGCGATCACGCAGTGACTTCAGGTTTGGCAGCGTGCCATCACCACACCATTCATCCAGAAGCGTGGGTTCAGCCGAATCGAAACCGATAACTAGTATTTTTCTGTGTGTCATTGTGAATACGTTATTGTTTTCTTTGTGTCATTGTGAATACGTTATTGTTTTCTTTATCTTATGCATCAAATCACAAACTTATTCCCAACCTGCTCAATACCCTGCGGAGAACTGATGGAACAAAATTCGTGCGTTTGTTGAGCACGACCCCCAGGACATTGGCATCGGCAATCTTCAAGGTCCTGGAGGCACGAATAAGATCATTTGTCTCGGTCCGGTCAGATTCCGCCAGCAGGATTATTCCATCAGCGACTCTTGCACTCGAGTTCTGGTATTCCGGGTGCAGTACCGGAGGGCAATCGAGAACAACCCACTCGAATTCCGCGGCAACCTGACCAAAAAAACGGGCGGTGTCTTCGGGCGAGTACGCGTCGCTTTCTGCGAGCAATGTTGCCGACGTGCAGTTGGACGGAAGCCCGGTACGAGGTGGATGGACAAGCCCGGGGCTGCGCAGGGTCACAACGCTGTCGAGTGCGCCTGGACGACGAAGATTTTGCAAACCTCCGGAACTGTGCGACTTGGCGTCGAGCAGCAGAACCTGAGCACCGGTTTGTCGGGCTATAAACCCTGCCAGGTCACGCGTCAGGACCGAGGTACCCTCGCCGCCCCGCACCCCCATCAGTGCCACTATGCGACCGTGCCTGCGACTATGAATATTCCGCAATGCTTCAAGTAAAGCAAAGAACCGTTCGTCACCCGGCTGCGCGGCGCGCGGTGGCTGCAGGGCCTCACGCGGCGATGATTGCGTCGCCTCACGCGGGTCCAGTTTGCGGGCAACGTCATTGCCAGCGTTGTGCAGTGCATCGAATAGTCGGCTCATTGCCTCAGGCCTGTCAGCTTTCAGGATCGTTCAGATCGTAACCAAAGCCGATTCTGAAGCCACCGAACAGCAGCAGCTGCCGAATGTACTGATCAACAAACCGTACCCTGTCTGCGATACGACTACGAGGCACGTAAACAACATCCGCGGCGGCCAGCCGATACACACGTGTTTCGGGTGCATTGGCTTTCACCGAAAATGGCCTGTTGTCCTCGCCACGACGAATCAGAAGTATTTCATCGGCATCCGCGTCGTCCGTAAGGCCCCCTGCAGCGATCACCGCCTCAAGCACTGTGATCGGAGCGGTAAACTCCACGACGCCTGGACGCCGTACCTGTCCGCCGACGAAGACTCGCTGCCCGCCGAACGAACGAACAGTGATATGGACATCCGGGTCGATTAATTGACTGGCAAATTTTTCGGTCAATTCAGCATCGAGCTGTTCCGGCGTCAATCCTGTTGCGCGTATTGCAGGGATATAGGGCAGTGTAATCAGACCATCTGGCCGAACGATCAATATGTCGTCGAGCTCCGGAGCCGTCATGAAACGGATTTCCAGCTCATCACCCGGCTGAATTACGTACTCCGGGAAATCTTCGACCGGCGCCGTCAACTGTTCCAGCGGCACAGGTGGCGGCGACGGAGACACGGCACAGGCCGCAAGCAGTATCAGGAAGCATCCTACAGGTGCAGCAAAGCGGAATGTCCTCATGATGGCGCCCTCTCTCATGACGCATCCGCCATACGGCGGGCCCGGCGACGCAATTTTCTTTTTATGTACTGCTCGCGTAGTGATTGCAACTCCGCAGTTAACCGCGGCAGAACGATGGTTTGTCCGGGCGAAATATCATGGATGTCCGACAGTCCACTGTTGCGTTTGCGCAGCAGGTCATAAAGTTCCGGCCCGGCAAAGCCATAAATGTCGAGGCAAATTTGCGAAATCATTTCACCGCGACGGATAAGCCGCTGCATTGGAAATCCGGCGTCCGGCAGGTTCTCCGGATCCCATTTGACGCGAAAGACAGCATCCGACTCCAACGGAGCTGCAACTGGCAAGACACTGTCCGGTATAGCAGCAAGGACACTCTCCGAAACAGGGGCCGATTTCACCTCTCGGCTTACCACAGCATCTGATTCGTTGGCCTTGCGCCCGGAAATGGTTGCCTCATCTGGCGTATCGATTGCCGCCGGCGCCGCTATCGGTTTCTGCTCAATCGCTACCATGGTATCCGTATCCCGCTGCGATTTCGTTACAACCGGATCAACAAATACGTGTTGTTCCCTTTCGGCGGCAGGCTGCGCGACCGGCGCCTGGCTGACCGATTGGGCGGTTGGTGTCTGGCTCAACGTTGTGAGCCTAAGTGTAACGAGCGCGACGAGTGCCGCCGCGGCAAGGCCGGAAGCAATTTTCCAGTACGGTAACAGCGGTCGCGCCGCCGGTTGCTCGAGTGTTGCCAGAGCCTCTTTGGCTACCTGGTCGGTGATTATCCACGCCCCATGACCGTATCCGTTCATCAAAACGGCATCACACGCGATATTTATCAGCCGCGGGATCCCTCCGGCAAACTTTATTATTCTATTGAGTGCGCGCTCATCAAAAATTTGTCGTCTTTCGAGCGCAACGGCCTCGATTCGATCATTGATGTAGTCGCGGCTTTCTTCAGTAGTCAGCGGAACGATGGTCGATTTTACCGCTATGCGCTGATGCAGCTGACGTAATTCCTGCCGGGCCAGCAGCTGCTCCAGCTCCGGTTGCCCGGCCATAACGATCTGCAACAGCTTCGACCGCTTGGTCTCAATATTAGACAGCAAACGCAGTGATTCGAGAGTTGTAACCGGTATATTTTGTGCTTCGTCAATCACCAAAATGACGGTGCGACCACTTCGGAACGCCCGCACCAGCGCAAAGTGGATTTCGGTAACGATTGCCGAACGTGAGGCGCCCTCCCTGATAGTGATGCCGAGCTCTGCGGCGACAAAAACTATCAGTTCTTCGAACGTGACCTGGGGATCGTAGACATAGATGACTGAAGTGGACTCTTTGTCCACTGTATCCAGATATGCCTGCAGAATAGTCGTCTTGCCAGTCCCGACTTCGCCTACAATAGCAACAAAGCCGCGACGGTTTTCAATCCCGTACACAATAGACGCGAGCGCCTCTTTGTGGCTGTTACTGAGAAACAAATAGGTCGGATCCGGCGTGACCGGGAACGGTTCTTCGGTGAGCTTGTAGTACTCAGCATACATAGCAGCAAACCTGCATCATTTCGACCGATCCATGGTCGCCAGAACGTCCAGCCCGCTTCTGCGTTCGACCGTTAGCGGCTCGCCCACTGTCGGGCGAAACACATTCATGATGAATGCTACGAAAACACCGGCGAGGAGCCCAAGAGGTATGGCCAGAAACACCCTGCCCTTGCGCGTCATGCCGATGGCAGAGCTGGGCGGAACTGCTGGCTGGACGACCCTGATGTTGGTGCGATTCTGCTCGTCAAGCGCTGCAAAAGCGCGTGAATCAGACAGATTGTTTAGTTGCGCGTCGAGCGCGCTGCGATGGCTCTCCACTTCCCGTGCGAGCTCATCGTACCGGGAGTTAAGTGACGAGACCCGCACGATTTCCTGATCGAGCTGATCCAGCTGCAGGGCGGTCGCGTCACGCCTTGCCTCGGCTGCTGACAAATCTGTTTGAGCCGCCAGTAGTTGTGCCTCGAGCGTTTGATAGAGCGTGTTGGGGCCCGTACGGACGCTTTGACCGCTGACATCGTTGCCTTGTTCGGCGATAAAAGCCTCAAGTTGTGCAATCCGGGCCCGCACACTGGTCACCGCCTTGCTGTCTTCCCTGTAGGACGAAAGCAGATTCTGTTCCTCCAAACGAAGCTCAAAAATCTGCGAACGAGCCTGATCGAGCCGCCGACCTCTTTCCGAGTCGGTATAAAGAACGATTGTTCGAGGCTGAAGCTTGAGTTGTCCGCCCAGTGCCTTTTGCTTTTCTCTCATTTCACTGATAGCGCGTTCGGCATTGGCCAACTCGGTCGCGAGCTGGTTACGAGTGCTTACCAGTAAATTCGCCTGGCTGTCGAACTCAAATATCTTGTTCTTTGCTTTGAAAGAAACAAAGTCGGATTCGGCTTCACGCAATGCCGCCGTCAGCCGGTCGACCTCACCCTGGAAAAAACCAACATCAGAGTTGCGATAGACGTCCAGTCGTTTCGAGCGGTATTCATTGACAAGCTCGTTCAGAGTATCCGCAGCAAGATCGGGATCAATATGCCGAAAATAGACATTGATAATGCTGGAACGCTCGATGCTGTTGATATCAAGAGCTGACGCGAAATTGTCTATTGCGTCTTCCAGCGCGTCATCCGAACCGGCCAGGTCCGGATATAGTCGGTTGATTCCGATCGTGGCGATCACCCGCTCCTTGAGATCCCGACTGGCCAGGATCTGCACTTCGGCGTTGATCGCTTCTTCCATGCCGGTTCGCTGTGGAACCGTCTCCCTGCCGTCGCCGGTCTCTGCACGATAGACAAACTCCCGCCCGAATTTGACGAGCAGGGTAACCTTGGCCTCGTATGTCTTTGCCATCAATAGTGAGCCCACAACAGCGATGATGACTGTCAGGGCCGTAACGCCAAAAATAATTTTCGCGTCGCGAAATACCAGGTTTATGGCCGAGGCGAGAAAATTTTGTCCGGAGCTATTCATTACGACACTGGTTCAGGGGGCACAATGCCCGGGTGGTTGCGATCAGCCAACGCCGCGGCTTGACCGGCCTGCTGGCTGAGCATACCCGATACCGCCAGGATCAGGCCGGTCATCAGCCAGAAATACCTGGGATACGCGTCATGCAGGAAAACAGCGGCGACCAGATACGCAATGAAACCCATCGCCAGACCCGCAACCATGTCCGCCGCATCCTCGCCACCGACCCGATCGGGATGACGCAGCGCTTCAACCACGACCCTGCCAAAATACAGCAATAACGCTGCGAAGGTGCACAATCCCAGCAAGCCGCGCTCGGCCGCTATTTCCAGGTACAGGCTATGGGCCGGGCGGGCCTGACCACGCGGCATCTGGTCAAATTCGATCGTGTAACGCTGAAAATACTCCGGATAATTCTGGTAGCCCACGCCAAGCAGCGGGTGATCGCGAAACATTTCCCACGCGACCAGCATTTCGCTGGCACGACCGCGAACGGAAACGTCCGCCCGCTCCTGCGACAGCGCCGGCAACGCAGAGGCGAAGCGATCGAGATAGCCCGTGGGCAGCAAGGGCAGGCTCACGAGCACCGCCAAAGCACTCAATGCCATCAGCCTGCGCCGTGAGCGGCTAGCCAGTATCGCAATTCCCGCAACCACCAGGACGGCTACAAACGCACCGCGTGAAAAAGTAAGAATGACCGACGCCAGACCCAACAACAACGCCGCGCCAGCTGCAATCTGAAGCCCGATAAACTTTTCGTTAATCATGCGCTCTACTGCTATTGGCATCGCGATGAGCAGCAGCTGACCGAAGTAATTCGGGTCATACAGCGGGCCGGACATCCGGAAGATCTTTTGTTCACCCAACATGAAAGAAATGCTGGATTGGGCGAAACCTCCGTATTCCGGAGTGAAATTCCCACTCAGGAATTTTACGGTGCTGAGGCCACCAAGGAAGATAGCGCCGCCCAGAATACTCCACAAAGCGATCCGCAAACGGTCCGGGCGCCAGATGAGCATGGCAATCCCAAGCGCCAGCGCGAGGCTTTTTAGCAGCTCGGTCAGCCCATCGCTCACCCGATTGCTGTCCTGAGCGTAGTAGAACGACAACGTCAGCGCGATCAAGTACACCGTCAGCACCAGCATCGCCTTTCCCGGAAGGTATGGCCGGTGTCCGCTGCGCACCCAATCGGCAAATAGCAAAACTACTATGTACGGCAGGTAACCTTTCGCCACGGATGCCACGCCATGATATTCAATCAGGACGGCTGACAGATTGACGTAAATAGCGAAGATCAGCAGGGCCAGGCCAATCTCGGTGCGCCAGACAGTCAGTGCAAATATTCCCAGCGCGCCGAACAGCAGCGCAACGGTTTGTGCCGCTGGTACTCCTGCCGCTGCCAGGCCGGCCAGGGTTGCCGCAGATACGGCCAGAAAGCCGAGTGCCAGCTCATTGATCGTGAAATTCCTGACCACAATGAATCCAAGCTGCGGCCTTGACAGCTAGGCGCCTTTCAGCGCGGCGGGAATGGTAAACAGCATGATCATAATATCAAGCATCAGCGATCGGTTACGGATGTAGAGGATATCCAGGCGTACACGCTCCTCAAACTCCAGATGTCCACGACCGGCGATCTGCCACAGCCCGGTCAATCCTGGACGCACCTCCAGACGGGCACTTTGCCAGAGCTTGTACGTATCCGGCTTGAAAGACGTTGGCCGAGGGCCAACGAGAGACATATCGCCCAGGAGCACGTTAATAAGCTGGGGTATTTCATCGAGGCTGGTTTTTCTTAGTATCTTGCCCACGCGCGTGATGCGCGGGTCATTGACCACCTTGAAGTCGGGCCAGGCCAGCTTGTTCTGCCGGGCCAGCTCTGTTTTGAGCTTCTCGGCGTCCGCGACCATGGTGCGGAATTTGAACATGGTAAAGCGGCGTCCCCCGATACCGGTGCGCTGTTGAAAAAACAGCACGGACCCCCGCGGGTCCTCGAGTTTGATCGCCAGGGCCACCAGCAACATGAGCGGCAAGGTAATTGGCGCGGTTACAAGAACCAGCGCGAGGTCCAGACCTCGCTTGATGGCGGCATACGGTTTTCCGGTGAGAACCTTGAATCTCGGCAGAAAAGATCGAGCGGCAACGGTTTCAGTCATGTCTTGGCCCTGCTATGCGACGGCGGATTCTACCTGACGCACATTGGAATGTGCAGCATGATCCGGCATCAATTTCAGCCGGGCCTCACTGCGCAATTCACCCGTGGTCAGCGCTTCCGATGGAAATTCAGCCCAGCCAAATCTGACCTGGCAGCCGCTTAGCTCCTGGAAGCTCAGGCGGAGCCGGTTCACGAACAACATTGCACCCTTGATATCTGTCTCTGGACAAAGCAGTAAAATTTCATCTGGTTGATTGGCTGCATGCACCTGATCGCTCAATCGGACCGATTCATTGAACAGGCTGCTCAACAGAGCAGCATCAGAAGCACTCAGGAGTTCCATTGGTTTGTCGAATTTGACGACTACATGACAGAAGGATCGCTCGTAGCGACGACTGTGCAGCATCTCCATATCAAGCGCATGTTCGAAATGCTCGGCTGGCTGCAGCGATGAAATTTCGTGAGTATCGGCCTGCGGCTGCCGGCGACTCACATCGTGGCGCTGAAGAGCCTGGACAAACCAGAGACCCGCCGGGACAACCAGCAGATCCAGCAGCCGCGGCCCCTCAACCCAGTTCGTCAGGTATGACGAGATGTACAGCGCCATTAACACGCCGCCAACTACGACCGAAAGTCCCCGCGTCAATGCCCGGGATGCCGGCCAAAACCTTGCCAGTGCCAGAAACGCAACCAGAACCGCAGCTGATATCCAGCTACTGTCATTGAGAAAAATATACCCAAACAGGGCCAGCGAGACCCCGATTACGGCCAGCCAACCGGACCATTTACTACCGTTACCCGGCGCCCTTCCGGCGCGTTCTATCTTGTCTGTCTTCACTGAAGCCTGTCCCGCGGTTCTACCGCGTTGTTTTATGAGTTTGAGTATTCGCCACACACACGGGTGCCACGCCCGACGGATGTTCGAAATGACCTCGCTTATTTGTTTCTTTTTGATCCGCTAGCGGACACTAATTTGCCACGGCGGATCGTGACAAAGCAACTCGGGCGGTAATTTAACATAACGGATACCGAATCGATAGCCAGCGTGCTACCGGAGCATCCTTCTCTCTAGCGACTATCAGACAATGCGGTCATCGCAGCGCCGGCGAAATAGGCCAGCCAGAACAGCAGGCCCGCGAGCTTGGCGCTATCTTCATACAAGGTTCCAATTTGCCATGGGGATACCAGATCGACCAGTCCGGAGATAGCAAAAAACACCAGCGCCGTCATGAGCAGCAGGGCATCCCTGGCCCGCAATCGCTGTCGGTATGCCACCAGCCACGCCCCAACCAGTACAGCATAGCCGGCTACGACCGCCTCCTCAGGCAGGCCGAAATGCGGCAGCACACTCTCGTGCAGCAAAAAAGCATCGTCAATCCCGAGCAGCAGGCTCAATGCACCGGCTGACAGGAAAAACGACCAAACCCGCGCGCCAGCCGAGGCGCGGTTCAGGACAGCGGCGGCCAGAAAACAGATAGCCGCCGAACCTGCCCAAAGGAAGATACCGATCTGTGACAGAAACCCGATATAAGGCGGTCCTTTCAGCACCGCTGTCGGGTCGCGTGTCAGCCTGCCAAAAGGCTCATCCCAGCCAAGGTGAACCACGATTGTCGACCCTATCAGCCCGACTGTGACCAGCAAGACTACCAGGGTAATTCGAAGAATCGGCACCCATCCTTGTCCTGCCGTTCCTCGAGACTCAGTGGTCATCCGCAGAGAAATCCCTGTAAAGCGTGACGAAGCCGGAATAGCGACCCTCGGCACTGTCCTGCCGAAACGGGCGCGTTGGGTCGATCTCGGTTACGCCGTGCATGGTGCGGGTGTCATAGACGAGGATATCGCCCAACTCGGCATGCTCTTCATAATAGTGACGTATGCCATCACGCTCAAAATAGCCGCCACCGAACACAAAGTCGTGATCCGGGCTACCGGACCCCTTCTTGCTCATCACGATTAGCGGCTGGAAGTAGGCCTCTCCACTCAATCCAAACTGTTCATAGATAGTCGGCACGTAGTCCTCCCGGTGCCTGCTCATGAAACCACCCCCGCGTGGATAGTGGTGTATGCGGGCCGCAGTCCAGAACCCGTCTTCTATGCGATCTATCGCAAAATCCAGCTCGAACCCCATCAGTACATTGCGTAATCTCGCCGCTGCGCGAAACGGCTCACGCATCCCAAACAGATCCTCCGCAAACACCGGGTTGTAGTAAGTACGCAGGCACTGCGGGTGTGCGTTGTCCCGAAGTTCTCCACCGCCAACGGCAAACTTCTGGTGATTGTTGTAGAGATCCTGCGGCTTCTCCCCCGTCGCGGGGCAATCGTTGCCTACTAGCAGCGTCTCTTCAATGCGTCTTTTTGCTGCCCTTATGGTCTCCGGATCGATCAGGCCACGGACATTGACCACACCGTGCTTCCGCCCGATATCCAGCAGCTGCACCTGGCCAAGCTGCTCCGGACGCTGTACCTCAAGGGTTATCGTGTCCAGCAGTTTCTTTGTCGTATCCATAGCTGATTTGTCGTCTTCCCAGGATCCCTGGATTCTGGTTCTGGCTTATCGTTTCTGTGTAATTTAGCATTGTTCGCGCCACTCAGCAGAGTGGTGCCGGAAATTTTTATCAACACACAGAAACGCATCACGTTGTGTTTCATTCAAATTGAGATCACCTACCTCTCTCGGTGCGATAAAAAGTCGCAAGAGATTTAGCCGACGAATGAGCAAGCAGCGATTAATGATCCTGGGCGGAGGCGTGCAACAGGCGGCTCTTTACCGGCGTGCCCTTGCCATGGGGCTGGAGGTATTCGGCGTGGATCCCGATCCCCGCTGTGCTTGTCGTGCGCTGGCCAATGGTTTCCATGTTGCCGACCTGAGGGATGAATCGACGCTGACAGAAATAGCACGGCGGATTGGGATCGCCGGAGTGGTGACAGTGGCTGCAGACTATCCGGTGCAAGGGCTCGCCGCGATCGTCCATGCGCTGGGGTTACTGGGCCTGAGTCGCGAGACTGCGCTGGCCTGCACCGACAAGGCACGGATGCGGCAGACCCTGAATCAAGCTGCAATCGCCATCCCGGACTTTCAGATCTGCGAAGATCGCGCCGACGTCGATACAATCCTGCAGGAAAGCCCCGACGGATTAGTGCTCAAACCAACAGGCGGTTCCGGCAGCAAAGGGGTTCGGTTCCTGCATTTCGGGACACCGGCACGCGATGTTTCGGCCGCGTTTCAGGAGGCTGCCGCTTTCAGTCAAAGCGGTCAGGTGCTGGCCGAGCAATATATAACAGGTCCTGAATACTCGGTAGAAGCTGTTAACGTCGATGGCGAACCCCACGTCATAGCCATCACCCGCAAACAGACCTCGGGCCCGCCGCACTTTGTAGAGACGGGGCACGATGTGCCGGCGTCGCTGAGTGCGGCTGAAAGCAGCGCGATCCAACAGTGTGCAAAGGGCGCAATTAATTCACTGGGCATTGTGAACGGCGCATCGCATACCGAGATAATTGTCGATGGCGGCACACCGAAAATTATCGAAGTTGCGGCCCGCCTGGGAGGTGGCTATATCAACTCGGACCTGATACCGCTGGCAACCGGCGTGGATATGTTGGGTGCAGCCATCAATGTTGCGCTTGGCCGTACACCAGATCTTAGCGTGACACGAAACGCCGGGGCATCGATCCGGTTTTTCCAACCGCGAGCTGGTACAGTACAGAAAATCGACCTGCGCGACGCCGTTGAGATACCTGGAGCCGTCAAAATAGACCCAATTCTCGCCGTCGGCGACCGGGTCAGCGAACTACGCGATTCGAGAGACCGTCGGGGCTTCGTGATTTCCATGGCTGCCAATCAGATCGAATCTGCCAGGATCGCGGAGCTCGTTGTGTCGACCGTCATCATCGAAACTACAGACCCATGAAGTTCTTCGACTCTCTCATCCATGTACAGCCAGACGGCGGGTGGCTTAATAACAAAGACGATTCGGGCATCGACCGATTGTTGCAGGACATCGACGGCCGCGACTATCGGGCCTGTCTGGTAGCAATCGCCGGGTATCAACGCAACGAAGACCTGGTTACGTTATCGATGCAGCATCCGGAATTGTTCGTACCGATTGCCGGCTTCAATCCAGTGGCGTATGACAGCACCGCTGAGCGCCAAAGCGCACTGACAAGCCTGGCCGCTACCGGTTTTCCCGGTATCAAGCTGCACCCGCGCCTGAATGAGTATGATCCCCTGGATCCATGCTGCCTGGAGACCATTGAGTACGCCGGCCAGGCGGGACTGATCGTGTTTCTGGATACTTTGTTTCGCCAGAAAGGCCGGGTTACGGCGTACGCGCCAGACGTCGTCGATCGCATTGTCAATGACTGTAATCCTCAACGCCTGGTTTTACTGCATGGCGGCGCCTCGTCCCTGCTGGATATGTTTGAGATGGTCCGAATGCACGAAAACCTGATTCTGGATCTTTCTTTCACGCTGATGCGTTATGCGGGCAGTTCACTCGACCAGGACCTGGCCTTTGTCTGTCGCGAGCTTGATCAAAGGGTGGTTGTTGGTTCTGACTATCCTGAGTATCTGCCGAGCGATGCACGCCAGCGAATCGGGACGTTGATGGACGGGCTGCCGTTAGCAAAACGTGAAAACGTGCTCTACGCTAACCTGGAGCGACTGTTCGCTGGCTGGGGCGGATTAAAGAGCAACCGGATCTGAAACTATGCGTGCTCGTAACGTACACGAGGCTGAAAACATCGATAACCTTATCCGGAATGACGCCTGGCTCACCGAAGCCCGTGCTGGCATTGCGGAAGGCGACGTCTATATCGTGCGTGCTGTGCTGGACAAGTCACTCCTTTCCAACATTCGCAGTTATCTGACAACAGTTGGTGGCAGTTCGCTGCCAAATTACCACCCGATTGCGGTCGGAGCACCAAATTCACATCGGCTCAACAAGTGGGACCCGCGCTCGTATGTTCGTGGCTGCTTTCACCAGTTTGTCTTTTATCCGTGGAATGAGGATGCGTTCGGGCTTTTTGCGCTGTCGAGGGCCGTTTACCAGCTGAAAAACAGCCTCGGCGGACTGGATCCGGATCGGTTCCTTGCTCCCACGCCGGATGATGGTTGCATTGCCCGCATAGCATTTCAGTATTACCCGTCTGGCGGCGGCGCACTTAACAAGCACACGGACCCGGTCGATTATCACCAGCTCACGGTTCCCACCACGCTACTCAGCGCAAAAGGTGAATCGTTTGCGCAAGGCGGCGCATACGCAATTTTGCAAAACGGTGAGCAATTGATGCTGGACGACCTGATCGACCCGGGCGACGTCGTTTTCTTCAATGCATCAGTCGAACATGGTGTTGCTCCGGTTGATCCTGACGTACCGATGAACTGGCTGGATTTTCGCGGACGCTGGATGATGCTGTTTTCAGTCAACCGGCTCGCTGACAATGCCGGGATCGGCAACTCGACCGACCTCGGGTGATCCGGTGAGCTCGAAATGGGCCCGGCTGGGCCGTTTGATTGCACCTGATCAGGCTATTGACTGGATGACGACCCATACCGGGGCCTGCGCAGCAGCAGCCTCGACGGTTCCGGGGCGTTACGACCTGTATGTCAGCGGGCGGGACAAGCAGAACCGCTCGCGTATTGGCCGACTGACCCTCGACCTGACGGGGGAAGATCCGACAATTACGGAAATACGCCGGGAACCGGTCCTCGAGCTTGGTGAGCTTGGAGCATTTGACGACAATGGCACGTCCTATCCGTGCGTGGTGGAGAGTGACAACAGTCGTTACCTGTATTACACCGGCTGGACTCCGTCCGTGACAGTACCTTTTCAGAATCATCTCGGACTGGCGCGGGAGTCTTCCCGCGACTGCTTCAAACGAATGTCGCGGGCACCGATACTCCATCGCACCAACGAAGATTTCTCGTCGATCGGCTCAGTCCTGGTGCTGCGAATCGAGGACTCATGGCGCATGTGGTACACCGCGTTTTGCGGCTGGCACGAACTGGGCGGTACTGCCCGGCACAGGTACGAAATCAAATACGCCAGTTCAAGTGACGGAATTGCCTGGCACCGGGATGACACCACCTGCATAGCAGGTACCGGTCCGGATGAGCACTCAATCTGCCGGCCGGCCATTTATCGTGACAAGGCTGGCTATCACATGATCTACAGCATCCGTGGGCGTCATTATCGCCTCGGGTACGCGATTTCGCGCGACGGTATTACCTGGGAACGACGCGACGAGGAGCTGGAGCTCTGCGGTGAGTTGCAGGAATGGGAAAACAAAAGTCAGTGTTACCCATGGGTCATCGAGTACGGCTCCACACGCTACTTACTTTACTGTGGCAACGACTATGGGCGTGGCGGTCTCGGCATAGCCCGGCAGGACATCAGCTAGGCCGAGCGACGCAAAGCAGCGCGTCCCGCAAAAGTCTCCAGATCCCTTATACGCGCAATAGCTCTCTCACGACTCCAGTAGTCGCCGATAATCCTCGCATTCCTGCTGCCGGCAGGTTCATCGAAAAGTTTGCCGGTCGCCTGCTCGGTGAGGTCAACAATAGAATGAATTGCCACGCCCTGATCACAGAAGTAACGGAACAATACACTGTCGGGCCTGAGGTACACGCGAGCGTGCTTTGTAAGTGCAGCACAGATAGTGCCGATTGCCTGTTGCCTTATGTGGTTCATGACCACCGTACCGCAGTCTTTGATCTGTTCGTTAAACTCCTCGACGGTGAGGAAATCACGCAGTGGTACGAATGCATCACCCAGCATTTCTGCGCCAAGTTTACAAACCCGATCTGAATAATCTTCATTGCCATAGCTCAGTGGCGTTATTACCCGCCGGCCGCGTAGATCCAGTTTCCGCAGTACATCGAATGCCTCGACATGATTATTCGTCGGAGTAGCCGAATTACCAAGGAGCACATCGGGACCGGACATTCGCACGGGTCCAGGCGCAAACGTATTCTCTGTTGTGTAGTACTGCAGCAGATGATGCTGTGGGTCAAAATCAGTGAGCACCTCTCGCAGCCGCGGCAAGTCCAGGATATTGACACTGGCGACATCAATTCGACTTGCTATGTCACGCAACGCCGCCACGGTCGGGGAACCACCGCGCACGCGCTTTGCCAGCCGTCGGAACAATTCATTAAAACGCAGTCCTTTCAGCGAAGTCGTGAGTCGAGACGACAGATGCAGCCGACGACTTGCGTCGAGGACAACCTCACCATGACGTTCAATCAGCAGCGGTGCGTATTCCTGCCCCCAGGCGCTCCAAACCACCAGCTTCCGCTCCGGGATCTTTTCGAACATGCTCGCAAATTCCGGGCGTATTGAATGAAAAACAACGCAATCGCAGGCAGCCAGATCCTCATTGACCATGGCCGAAGAAAAGTATCCCGCATCGACGGCAGACAGGTGATCATTGGTCTCACAGTGCACCAGGCGCCCTGCTCCGCCAGGGAGCACGCGAAACTTGTTTTGCGTCGGATAAGCCGCCTCAAACAGGTCACGTTGCAGCGGTATAAACTTGTCGTCGGGCGCTATATGAAGGATGTTAAACGACACGGCATTCAGGGCTGGAAGTCCAGAATAGCCTCGATCACATCATCCTGGTCACGCTGACTCATGGCGGTATAAAACGGTAACCGGATCAGGCAATCGCTGATGCGATCAGTAACCGGACATTCCGCGACAATGTTCGATCGCAAAGCGTACTCTGACCGGTGCAGAGGCAGGTAATGAAAGACAACGTGTATGCCCCGCTGAGTCATGTGTTCAATGAATGCGCTACGGGTCTGCTCTGAAGGCATGATGAGATAGTACAGGTGCCATGCCTGTTCGCAGTGTTCCGGAACATAGGGTTGCTGCACACTGTTAGAGCTTGCCCATGAGCTCAATTGCTCGTGGTAACACTGCCAGATTTCCCGTCGTCGTTGCTGAATTTCACGCCATTTTTCGAGCTGGCCATAGAGAAATGCGGCGAGCACATCGCTCATCACATAACTACTGCCAACTTCCAGCCACGAGTATTTGTCTACTTCGCCACGAAAAAAACTTGCCCGGTTAGTACCCTTTTCCCGGATAATTTCTGCCCGGGTTACCAGGTCCGGGGCATTGACCAGCAAGGCCCCACCTTCACCGCAGGTGATGTTCTTGGTTTCGTGGAAACTCTGCGTGCCCAGAGCGCCGAATGTACCCAACGGGCGTCCGTGGTAGCGGGCAAACAGTCCATGAGCATTGTCTTCCACCACCGCAATGCCATGATTCTCTGCAATTGTGCAGATGTCGTCCATTTCACAACCAACACCGGCGTAATGCACCGGAACTACAGCCCTGGTGCGCTCCGTGACATGAGCTTCGAGCTGCCGTTCGTCCAGGTTCAGGGTGTCTGACCTGATATCGCAAAATATGGGGCGCGCGCCTCGCAACACAAATGCGTTTGCCGTCGACACAAAGGTAAACGACGGCATTATTACTTCGTCGCCGGGCTGAATGTCCAGCAACAGCGCCGCGATCTCAAGCGCATGCGTGCACGACGATGTGACGAGCACCTTGGGGACATCGAGTTCGCGTTCCAGCAAGTTCTGGCACTTGCGTGAAAAAGTCTGGTCGCCTGCGATCTCGCCGGAGGACACGGCCTGTGAGATATATTCAATCTCACTCCCCTGCAGCGACGTGCGGTTGAAACCGATCCGGTATTTCATGGCTTTCTTCTAAGTTGGTCTGCCTATCCTGGCGAGAGCGGCGCTGCCCACCTCGTCTGGCGCGCCTTTATTGCGTCCAGTATAAACCGAGCCGGCCGTCCTGCAATTGCCATGCTTCAAAGCACAGGATCGGTGAGGCCTGTGGAATGTACCTACTTAACGAAAACCACAGCGAACACAGCAGCTTCCTTGCTTAATACTGCTTCCTGGCGCCGCTAAGGCGTTCGCGACTGATGCGATCGGCATCACTCTCATTGAACAGCACAATCTTCTGTTTGCCCCCGGCCAGCAGTTTCCACCAGGTTGAATCAGCCTTGTCCAGCAATGCCTGCTCTCCGGCCGCGTCAGTGAACTTCGATTCCCAGTTTTTGCCGCCGTCGATAGACATGCCGTTGAACTCGCCGCTCCAGAACAGCAGCAGCCGGTCGTTCAGGATCTTGAAACTTTCGGGATTGGCCGGCGTCATCTGGCCCGAGCCGGTCAGCATCAGTGAACACCAGCCGCCATGGGCCGGCGCATAGCGGGCCGGGTCGGCATTGAAAAGATCCACCTGCCCTGCCGAAGTGAGCCAGTAGGTTACACCGTCATGGCTCACCGCGAATTGTGGATCGCCCTGCTCTGCCTTGCCTACAGTGAAATAGGAAACCGGCGAATAGCCGTCTATACCCACGCCGCCGGGGCCAAGCCTGCTGAGTTGGTTGTAGCTGATCGGTTCGCCAGGGCAGCCACCAAGCAAAGCGCTAACGAGCAACAAACAACAAATTGTTCGAGTATTCATCGTGGCTGACCTGTTTTTGGCTGTGCAAAGCTTATCACGCAAGCACATTGGTGGTGCCCCCGCGGCAGTACAGGTCTTATACTGCGGCCATGCGAAAACAAATTACCGAACTCGAAACCATCGCGCGTCGGCTGGAACCTTCGCCTGGTGATCGCAAGGCAGCGGCAGAACAAGTGATGTCGTACGCAAACGAGTTCCTCGATGGCTTGCCGGATATGCCGGTGTATGTGCCGGGCCAGCCGGACGCGGGCTTTGGAAGTCAAGTTAACGAGTCGCCGCAACCGCTGGAGGAACTGCTCGGCGAACTGCGCCGGCAGGTCGATACGTTTGGTATTAATCCGGCCAGCGGCGCACACCTCGGTTACATACCCGGCGGCGGTGTTTACTACGCTGCGCTGGGGGATTTCCTGGCCGATATCAGTAACCGCTACTCCGGCATCGCCTTCGCTTCACCCGGCGCTGCGCAGCTGGAGCAGAAAATGGTGCGCTGGATGGCCGACCTGGTCGGTTTCGGTGACACCGCCGGCGGTGACCTGACTTCAGGCGGCAGCATTGCCAACCTGTCGGGGATAGTTGCAGCGCGTGAAGCCCACGCCATACCTGCAGCAGAGATCTCATCGACCTGCGTTTACTTCACTGCCCAGGTACACCACTGCGTTACCAAGGCACTCGGGATTGCCGGTTTAAAAGAATGCGTCCACCGCCAAATCCCGATGGATGAGCGTTTTCGTTTGGACGCAGAAAAACTTGAGCAGGCAATCGCTGCCGATCGGGCCGCCGGCCTCAAGCCCTGGCTGGTCGTTGCCTCTGCCGGAACGACCGACACGGGTGCAGCTGACCCGCTGGCGCGTATTGCGAAAATCACCGAACGGAACGGACTGTGGCTGCATGTCGATGCTGCCTACGGCGGGGCTTTCCTGCTGACCGATTACGGCAGGGAGGTTATGCGTGGCATCGATCGCGCAGATTCAGTGGTTATCGATCCGCACAAGGGATTTTTCCTGCCCTACGGCAGCGGTGCGTTGCTGGTTAGAGACCAGCAACACCTGGCACAGGCACATTCGTATCACGCCGATTACATGCAGGATGCACAGGCGGCTGAGTCCACGCCCTCGCCTGCCTCGCTGTCGCCCGAGTTGACCCGGCCGTTTCGCGGGTTGCGTTTGTGGCTGCCACTGCGTCTTTACGGGCTGGCACCCTTCCGTGCGGCGCTCGACGAAAAATTGCTGCTGGCACGCTATTTTCACCAGCAACTCAGCCAGCTGCCCAACTTTGAAGTAGGCCCGGCACCGGACCTTTCGGTAGTGATCTACCGCTACCGGCCACAGAACAGCACCGACATCGACGGCATCAACCGCAAGCTGGTGGAAGACATCCAGCGGCACGGTGAGATATTTGTTTCCTCGACGCTCATCGATGGCCAGTACATGCTGCGCCTGGCAGTGCTCAACTTTCGCACGCATCTCAACCACATCGACCGCTTGCTGGAATTGCTGCAAAGCACCGCAGCCAGCCTGGATCACTGATCGGCTGACAATACGCTCAAAACTGATTGGTCTTTGTCCAACTGCTGGTAGATCCAGGTTTGATAAAGCATCAGGGCAGGTCTACCATCCAACAGAGTTTGTTCGCTTCGTCCGGGGGATACAGGCAATGAATATTTCCGTGTTTCAGGGGCGCATTGCGCTGCCTCTCTTGATTACGATGCTGCTATCGGCCCAGGCCCTGGGCCAGGCTACTACCGGCGCCCTGCGCGTCAACGTCTCAGACCAGAACGGCACCAGTGTAGCCGGCATGCCGGTGACCATTACCCATGTGCCGACCGGACGTGTGCAGACAACTTCAACGAACGCAGCTGGCGTCGCTACTGCACGCAGTCTTGCCGTTGGCGGGCCTTATGAAGTCCGCCCGGGATCAGGCGCAAACTACACCTCCGACGCCGGCACCTTTTATATCGAGCTTGGCCAGACCGAATCGGTACAGCTGGTGGTGCAGTCGGCAAGCGCAGTCGAGGAAGTGACCGTAACCGGAATCCAGGAAAGGCAGGAACAGGTCCTCGGTGTCGGACGCAACTTTGACACCCGTACTATTTCCGCCATACCAACGGTCTCGCGTGATTTTGTTAACACGATCCAGGTCGACCCGAAGATCCTGGTCGACAACAGCGTTGCGCGGGGCCCGGCCGTTTCCATCGCCGGACAGAACTTCCGTTATAACAACCTCACTATTGATGGCGTGGCGCAGAACGATAACTTTGGCTTGTCGAAAAATGCTTCAGCCACGCAGCGTTCGCCGATATCGATTGATGCGATCGAGGCGCTCAATGTCAACGTGGCGCCATACGATGTGACTTATGGCAGTTTTATCGGTGGCAATATCAACATCGTCACAAAGTCCGGCACCAACGAGTTCGAGGGCAGCGTGTTTGCCTACACCAGTGGCGACAGCTTCACTGGCGACAAGTCGGACGGTCAGGACCTCGGAATCGGTGATTTTGACGAAGACACCTACGGTTTCACGCTGGGCGGACCGATTGTCAAAGACAAACTGTTCTTCTTTGCCAACTACGAGAAATTCGAGACTACCCTGCCGTCCAACTCGCAGACTATTAATGACATCGTTGGCGTAACGCAGGCAGACGTCGACCGGGTCATCAATATTTTCCAGACCGAATATGGTTTTGATCCGGGGCGTTTTGCCGCTTCCGATGTCGATGAAGACGAGAAGATCCTCGTCAAGTTCGACTGGAACATCAATGACAATCACCGTGCCGTAGCCAGCTACCAGCGCGCCGAAGGTGATGTATTGTTTGACGACTTCCCCGATCTGGCGGTGCTGCAGTCGAACCGATACAACATTAACGAAACACTGGATGCCACTTCCATACAGGTGTTTTCCGACTGGTCCGATAATTTCTCGACCGAGTTCAAGTACGGCACCAAGGAAGTCGCGAACCGGCAGATCAGCATCGATTCATCCACACCGGATTTCGCAATCTCGACCGATGCCGGCGGCACTATTGCCGCTGGCGGCGATCGCTTCCGCCACAACAACAAGCTGGACAACGAATCGGATCAGTTGCGCCTCAAGGCCGATTACGTGACCGGCGATCACACCATTACGTTTGGCTACGAGCGGGAAGCCAAGAAGACGGTGAATACGTTTGTTCCATTTACCCGTGGCCAGTTTCTTTTCTTTAGTATCGATGATTTCGAGAACCGCATGCCTGGCCTGGTGCTGTTTGGCGGCTCGACTACGGGCAACGTGGCCGATGCAGTAGGCGCCTTTGAACTGGTCACCGACAGTCTGTTTGTGCAGGATGAATGGACGCCCAGCGATGTGCTTACCCTCAAATACGGCTTTCGCTGGGACAGGAATTCCAACGACGACCAGATTCCTCGCAACCCGAACTTTGCCATGCGCAACGGGTTCGACAACACCTTCAATCTCGATGGGAACAAGCTGTTCATGCCCCGCTTCGGTTTCGAGTGGACCGGAACAGATCGCCTGACAATACGCGGTGGTGCCGGCCTGTTTGGTGGCGGCGAGCCGCTGATCATGCTGTCCAACAGCTACCAGGGCAACGGCATTACTCGCAATATCGTTTGTGGCTTCTGCAGCTTCGTAACAGCATTCGATGTACTGGATGACCTGGCCGCCGGGCTCCCAAGCCCGACCATTGCCACTGAGCTGCTGCAGTCGTCGAATGGCGTCAATCCCGATTCGGATGTCGAGGCCATCTCGCCTGACTTTGAAACTCTCAGCACCTGGAAATACAGCCTCGGCGCTGAATGGGACGCTGACCTGTCACGCATCGGGCTGGGCGATGGCTGGGACCTGAGTGCCGAGTTGATCTTCTCTAACGTCAAAGACGGCTTTAACGTGCTTGAACGTCGCCGTTCTGTCGTTGGCACCGCGCCGGATGGTCGCAACATTTACGACTTCACCCCGGGTGGCGACTACGTCCTGGAAAACACCAGCCGCGGCGACAGCAGGATTATCACACTCAGTGCTGCCAAGGGCTGGGAGACCAGCTTCGGCACTATCAACGCCACGCTGGGCTACACAAAGACCGATGCCAACGAGGTGCGGTCCTACAACCGCTTTGTCACCTTCGAATCCTTCGCTTTTGATGCGACCACCGATTTCAATAACATGGGGCTGTCACCATCGAAGTACGAGGTCGAGGATCGTGTCACCGCCACCCTGGACTGGGAGAAACAGCTGTTCGGTGACAACATCACCCGCGCCAGCCTGCTGTACACGGGCCGCTCGGGTCGCCACTACTCCTATACCTTTGGCAGCGCCGACGCGGCATTCGGCGGTACTTTCCTGGCTGATTTTGGCAGCGAGGGCGACAACCCGGGTTCGCACCTGTTCTATGTGCCGACCGGCATGAGTGACCCGCTGGTAACCGGCGACGCCACCTTCCTGGGCAACCTCAATACGTTTATCGACAGCGACGAGTGCCTGTCCGGTGCCCGCGGCTCCATAGTTGGCCGCAATGCCTGTGAGACAGATTTCACCAACATCATCAGCCTGCGTCTGTCGCAGGAGGTGAACCTGTTCCGCGACAAGAAGCTAGAGCTTCTGCTGGATATCGAGAACCTGGGCAACCTGCTCAATGACGACTGGGGCCGGGTCGAGGGCTATTCGGCGCCGTCCAATGTCGCACTGGCGAACGTAACCATTGCCAATGACCAGTACGTGTATGCGCCGATCTCCAACGCCCAGGTCAGCGCTTCAACCATTGCGCCAAAACCAGCCGTGGCCCGGCTGCCTTCCGTTTACCGGATCCTGTTTGGCGCCAGGTTCAGCTTCTGATCGCCAGCTGTAATACCAAACCAAGGGCACGCAATCGCGTGCCCTTTTTTATTGTCAGAATGGAATCAGCAGGCTGGCCAGCGCCGCGCTCATCAGGTTTGACAGTGAGCCTGCCAGCACGGCTTTGAGCCCGAAACGGCCAATGACGGCGTGTTTTTCCGGGATCAGGCTGCCCAGACCGCCGAGCAAGATGGCAATGGACGACAGGTTGGCAAAGCCGCATAGCGAGAATGTGACCACCGCTTCGGCGCGCGGGCTCAGCGTATCGATGATTTCGCCCATATGCAGAAAGGCGACAAACTCATTGAGAATGAGCTTTTCACCAAACAGCGCTCCGGCAGTCTGCGCTTCGGCCCACGGCACGCTGAGCAAATACATCAGCGGGGCAAAAATAAAACCGAGGATACGCTCAAGCGTTACGTTTTCCAGCCCGACGAGGCCCGCCAGGCCTCCCACCACACCATTAAACAACGCAATAAGCGCGACAAAAGCGATCAGCATTGCACCGATGTTTACCGCCAGCCGCAGACCGGTCTGGGCGCCATGCGCCGCGGCCAGGATGACGTTTTCGTGATGGCTGTCTTCGGCTTCGCGTAACGGTCCTTTGTCCCGCTCCATGTCCTCTGGTGGATCCGGCATCATCAGCTTGGCCATCAGCAGCCCGCCAGGCGCTGCCATAAAGCTCGCTGCCAGCAGGTAATCGAGCCGCACACCCATCTGGGCATAGGCGGCCAGTACGGTGCCGGCGATCGACGCCAGGCCGGAAACCATGATCGTAAACACCTGGATATCGGTCAGGTTGCGCAGGTAGGGCTTGACCACCAGCGGCGATTCGGTCTGACCGACAAAAATGTTGGCCGCTGCATTGAGCGACTCGACCGAGCGGGTGCCAATGATCCACTGTATGGCGCCGCCGATCATTTTCACGAAAAACTGCATGACGCGCAGGTGATAAAGCACGGACATCAGCGACGAAAAGAAAATGACCAGCGGCAGCACCCGCACCGCAAAACTGAAACCCTCGATAGAAGCCAGGTTGCCAAACACCATGGTAATGCCGGCATCTGAATAGTTGATGATTGCCTGCACACCATCGGACAGCTTCTGGATAATTGCCTTGCCCGCGGGCACAAACAACACAAATGCACCCACCACCGCCTGCAGGGCAAAGGCTGCCCCTACTACGCGCAGTCGTATTGCCCGTCGGTTACTGGAAAACAGGACAGCAATACCTATGATCGCGGCAATGCCCACCAGGCTGATCAGTCTTTCGCCCATATCGAAATCGCCTGTGTCAGAGAATTAAACGGAAGCTTTGTGTGCAGCTACCACGTCGTACAGCTCCGGCTTTTGCTGTTTCATTTCATCCAGCGTCAGCGCATCGAGCTCGTGCGGGAAAACCAGCCAGTCGTCGGTCTCGTGTACCCAGTAGTCCGGCACCCTGTTGGTCTGGTTGCGGTTCGGTTTGTACCAAGGAACTGCGATACGTACATCCCTGGCCATGTTGTTGCGGGTACGCCGCTCAAGCTCCTGGATAACGGCAGTAATCGTGTGGCCCGTGTCAAAGACATCATCGACAATCAGCATGCGGTCTTCGGGCGCCACCTTGTCGATAATGTAGTGAAGCCCGTGCACGTTGACCGTGGCCATGCGTTCGTCGACGCCGGCATAAGACGAGGTGCGTATCGCTATGTGATCGGCATCAATGCCGCAATGGCCGACAAGCTCCTGCAGAGCCATGCCCACCGGGGTGCCGCCGCGCCAGATAGCTACGATAAGCGTGGGCTCGAAACCGCTTTGCAGCACCTTGCTGCCCAGCTGCCAGGAGTCCTCCAGCAACTGCTGGGCGGTCAGGACTACTTTGCTCATTGAGAATGGCCCGCAACTATCAGGGATATGTCATTATAATCACACCTTGCGCAGACTGCATCGGGGTCCCGGGTTGGAAAACAAAAAGTTTGTAGCCGCAGACGACATGTTGCTGGATTCGTTTCGCCTTGCGGCCCGTATATTCGAGGACGGCTTCAAGCCGGACTTTCTCGTCGGCCTGTGGCGCGGTGGCAGTGCCGTGGGTATTGCAGTGCAGGAAGGGCTGGAGTATTTCGGCGTAAAGACCGATCACATCGCCGTACGTACATCATATGCCGGGCGCGATGCCTACTCGCGCCGCGTGGCCGGAGAGGACACTATACGGGTCCACGGTCTGCAGTACCTGCTCGAGCGGGTCATTACCGGCCATTCGATGCTGATCGTTGATGACGTCTACAGCACCGGTCACAGCGTTGCCGCGGTAGTTAACGAGCTGGCGACAAAAGCCAGGCGCAACCTGCCGCATGACATACGCACAGCAACCGTCTGGTACCGCCCTACCGATCGTACAGAGCGAGAACCGGACTATTTTGTTCACCGCACCGATGACTGGCTGGTGCTGCCTTACGAGATGTCCGGCATCTCCGACGCGGAATTGCAGCAGCACAAACCGGCACTGGCGCCAATACTCGACGAGTTGGCCGCTCACCTCAAAAAACCGTAGCAGCGCCTTCCAGGCGCGATCAAATTACGCGAACAATCGCGGCAGGATGCCGCTCCCACGGGACGCCGCTCCCACGAGGGAGTTGGCCGCTCACCTCAAAAAACCATAGCAGCGCCTTCCAGCCGCGATCAAATTACGCGAACAATCGCGGCAAGATGCCGCTCCCACGGGATGCCGCTCCCACGAGGGAGTTGGCCGCTCACCTCAAAAAACCGTGGGAGCGGCTTCCAGCCGCGATCAAATTACGCGGACAATCGCGGCAAGATGCCGCTCCCACGGGATGCCGCGATCAAATTACGCGGACAATCGCGGCAAGATGCCGCTCCCACGGGATGCCGCTCCCACGGGATGCCGCTCCCACGGGATGCCGCTCCCACGAAGCCTCATCGCGAGCAGTCGCGGCTGATACCGCGGCGGATTTTAGCCGCGGACGGGCAGCGCGGGTTCGCCGAGGATGCAGGTCTGGTATACCAGCCGGTCGTCACCGAGGATCATCATGGCAAACAGCTGCGCGGCAAGAGTATCGGCGTGGTTGAGTCGTTGCTGGAGTACCGGTGATGCTGCCGGATCGAGAACGACAAAATCCGCTTCTTTGCCCGCCTCAAAATTCCCGATTCGATCATCGGCACACAATGCCTTTGCCGCGCCAAGCGTCGACAGGTACAACGCACGCAGCGGCGACAGGGGCTGCCCGCGCAGCTGCAGCACCTTGTAGCCATCAGCAATTGTGCGAAGCATGTTCAGGCTGGTGCCACCGCCGACGTCCGTTCCGAGGCCGACGTTTATTCCTGCCAGGTCTGCGCGATTGAAGTCAAACAGTCCGGAACCGAGAAAAAGGTTGGAAGACGGGCAAAAGGCCATGGCGGCACCATCCTCCGCCATTGCGCTGACCGCTGCATCCTCGAGGTGCAGGCAGTGCGCATAGATAGAACGTTCACGCATCAGGCCGGCATGACGATACACGTCGACATAGCTGGATTGTGCGGGAAACAGCCGGTCGACCCAGGCAACCTCCGCCTTGCTCTCGGCCAAATGGCTGTGCACATACACATCCGGGAACTCCTCTGCCAGCTGCCCGGCCGCAGTGAGTTGCTCTGGCGTTGAAGTCGGCGCAAACCGTGGGGTGATCGCATACTGCAACCGGTCCTGGTTATGCCAGCGCTCCAGCAGCGTGCGGCTGTCACGATAGCCGGCTTCGGCGCTGTCACGCAGCTCTTCAGGGCAATGCCGGTCCATCAGCACCTTGCCGGACCACAGCCGCATGCGACGCGCCCTGGCCGCAGTGAAAATGGCATCGACTGATTCAGGGTGCACGGTGGCAAAGACCATGGCCGAAGTGGTGCCGTTGGCCAGCAGTCCGTCGAGAAACCGGCTGGCCGTGTCGGCGGCCAGTTCGGCATCGGCAAAACGGGCTTCAGCCGGATAGGTGTAGGTATTGAGCCAGTCCAGCAGCCGCTCGCCGTAGGAGGCGATAATATCCAGCTGCGGGTAATGCACATGGCAGTCTATGAAACCAGGCAAAATCCACTTGTCTTTATAATGGGTTAGCTCATATTCCTCAGACAGATTCTCGCCAAGGGATTCGGCCCGGCCGAGTGCTTCTACGTGCCCATCGCGCACCAGCAGCAAACCGTCTTCCAGGTACTCCAGCGCTGCCGGATCGGACAACGGTCCGGGATTGGCGAGGCAGTGCACCACCCTGCCGCGGAACGCACGCAAGCCGCTCATGCTGGCCCCACCAGGGTCAAAACTTCAGCCAGCCGGTGCTCCTCGCAGTTGGCTTCCTCGCCGTGACGCTCGATCAGGAGAAACTGCTGCCCGGCCGTGGCAATCATTGGCATGTGCCAGGTACCGCGGCGGTAGACAATGCCCTGGCGTCCGTTGGTGACGAAAGCCCGGGGCTCACCGGGCTGTTCGCCCGCGGCGACTACCACCACAAAAGAAAAACCGGTCAGCGGTACAAAAGCCTGGCTGCCAAGCGGGTGACGCTCGAGAACGCCAATCTCATACGGCAGCGGCGTGGTTTCCTGGCAGGTCACGACATCGATGCGCGCCTGGCCGGGCGGAGCCAGGTCCAGCGTCGCCTGAGCCAGCGACCGGGCGAAGCGTCCGTCGTTCATCGGTGAGGTGCTGTCGGTTTCAATTACCTGGCCGAACGGCTCGAAGGCCTCACGCGTCAGCGGTTGTGGTGTCAGGTTCATGCCCGGCGCCCGTAGAGTCGCAGGCGGCTGACACCACCGTCCGGAATAATACGCATGCGCACGTGGGTCACCGCGCCACACTGCTGCAACTGGTCGAAGTGGTGCCGGCTGTCCGCCTGGATTTTTGTTTCCGGCAGCAGCGCCTGCCAGGTTACGTCAGCGCGCGCCAGGTCAGAAGGATCCGGCTGCGCCTCTACACAGATCGCATCGATCGCTACCCGATCAGGATAATTGCCCTTGAAATGCGCCGTGTCGACTTCGATACGGTTAACGGTACCGCGACAACCGAGCGCCAGTATTACCCAGTCGTTACCGCCGTCCCTGCGTCGGGCAGTCTCCCACCCGTCGCCCATGTTGATACCACGTCCGGGAAAAACCAGGTTATGCATGCTGCCGTAATGTTCATCACTGCAGGCAACAGCGCGGCCGCCACAGGCCAGCGCCAGCAGGTCAATTTCACTGTCATCGAAGGCAGCCGGATCGACACAGACTTCACCAAACAACCGCAGTCGTGCAACACCACCGTCGGGGTAGATATGAAAACGCAGGTGCGTCACAGCCTCGTCTGGCGCGATCGGCACGAAGTGTTGTGTATCGCCCTGCAGCGTCGTGCGCGGCAGTAATTCATGCCATTGTTGATCTTCCTGCGGGATATCTTCTGTGCACTGGCAGCCTTCCAGTGAGGCCTGCGGTGGAAAATTTCCTGTGAAGTGCCGGGTGTCGATTTCCACGCCATGCAGGATGCCGGACACGCCGAGCTTTATCACACAGTAATCATGCCCGGGCTCGCGCCGGCGGCGGCTTTCCCAACCGTCCATCCACTTGCCATGGTCATCGTACTTGTCGGGTACGAAGGCAGGCTCAGCCGGCTCAATCAATCTTTCCTTGGCAGCAAAGAAATCATCGGTTGCATAGACCACGCGCGTGCCCAGGCGCGGCTGTTCCAGCCGGATCCACTGGCGAAAAGGGTTGCTTTCAGGCACGGCCGGCGATTTCCTGCAGGCGCAGCCGGGCAATCCTGTGTATCTCGGCCATGGCGTTTTCGAATTCCGCTTCCGGCGCATTTTTCAGACGACGGCTGAAGACATCCAGCACCTGCTGCCTGCTGGCGCCCTTTACCGCCAGGATGAACGGGAAACCGAACTTTTCCCGGTAAGCGGCATTAAGCTCCCGCAACTGTTCCAGCTCATCTTCACCGCACTGATCGAGCCCGGCGCTGGCCTGCTCATCGGCAGATTCCGCCGTCAGCTCACCAGCCAGCGCGGCACGTCCGGCCAGCTCCGGGTGTGCCCTTATCAGCTCCAGCTGCTGTTCACGTTCGGCCTCGTTAACGATCGCCGCCAGTTTAGCCGCGAGCTTGTCTACTTCGCCGCTGAGTCTGCCGCGTTGCCACAACAGCTCGGCAATCCAGGGCGAATTCTCATAAACCCCGCCAAAAGTTGCCAGGAACGTCTGCTCATTCATGTCGTGCGGATTGTGCCGAAAATACATCGTGTCAGTCCTTGTCGTACGGGTGATGGGCAATCCAGTGCCGGGCGATATCAATGCGTGTTGCCAGCCAGACCTTTTCCTTGCTGTTTACATAGTCGAGAAATTTTTCTACTGCCAATGCCCGTCCCGGGCGACCGGCCAGTCGGCAGTGCAAACCGACCGACATCATCTTCGGTTGCTGCTTACCTTCCTGGTACAGGCAATCAAAGCTGTCCTTGAGATAGCTAAGAAAATCGTCGCCCGTATTAAAGCCCTGCGCGGTAGCAAAGCGCATGTCATTGGCATCGAGCGTGTACGGCATCATCAGCTGCGGCTTGCCATGGTTCAGGTCCCAGTACGGCAGGTCGTCGGCATAGCTGTCAGCGTTGTAGACAAAACTGCCCTCCTCGCCGACGATTTGATGGGTATTGGGACTGCAGCGCCCCAGGTACCAGCCGTTCGGCGGGCTTCCGGTAACCCGGGTGTGAATGTCGACGGCTTTTCGCAGGTGCTCGCGCTCGGTTGCCTCGTCGACAAACTGGTAATCGATCCAGCGATAGCCGTGACTGGCAATTTCCCAGCCGGCCTCCTGCATTGCCCGGACGGCCTGCGGATTTCGCTGTAATGCCATTGCCACGCCAAATACCGTCACGGGAACCTCGCGGCTGCTTAACACCCGATGCAGGCGCCAGAAGCCCGCGCGTGCGCCATATTCGTACAGCGACTCCATATTCATATGGCGGGTGTTTTCGTAAGGTTCCGCACCAACAATTTCCGACAGGAACGCTTCTGACTCGTTATCGCCATGCAGCACACAACGCTCGCCGCCCTCTTCGTAATTGACGACGAACTGCAGCGCCAGCCGGGCACCGCCGGGCCACTTTACGCTCGGCGGGTTGCCGCCATAGCCAACCAGATTTCGCGGGTAATCGTTCATTGATCCAGACCTGCGTACCAGTGTGCAATGACGGCCCGTTCGGCTTCCGTGATCTGCGTCAGGTTACCGATGGGCATCGCCCGCAGCACCACCACCTGCTGGTAGATCCGCTCGGCTTCAGCCTCGATCTGTGCAACGGTCTCCAGCACCACCCCGCCCGGTGCCGCAGCAAAACCGGGATAGCTCGGCATCGCCGCATGACAACCGGCACAACGGCTGTACATGACTTGCTTTACCTCGGCGATACCGGTCACCGGAAGCTGCGTTGCTGTTTTGGCGGGCGCTTGTGGCGCTATGGCCGCCGCCACTCCCGCCAGAATAAAAACGGCGACAACCAGTGGCAGCGGCGACGCCTTGCCCTTGTGCCGGGCGACGAAGAAAACCCGGATCAATGCACCGGCCGCAGAGATGGCAATCAACACCAGCCAGTTGTACGCATGGCTGTAAGTCATCGCATAGTGATTACTGATCATGACAAACAGCACTGGCAGCGTGAAATAGGTGTTGTGCACGGACCGCTGCTTGGCGGTGATACCAGGACGCGGATCCACTGCCTCGCCGCGTTCTGCCGCGCTGACCATGCGTCGTTGCCCGGGAATGATGATAAAGAACACGTTGGCAACCATGATGGTGCCCAGCATCGCGCCAAAATGTATGAACGCACCGCGGCCGCTGAAAACCTGGCACAGGCCAAAGGCCGCAACCACTGCCAGAGCTGCCACAGCCACACCGAGCAACCGGTCATTCCGGGCCAGAGCCGAGCGGCACATCAGGTCGTACAACAACCATCCGCCGGCGATAACAGCAGCGCTGATGCTAATTGCCGCAGCCTGCGACAGTGCCATCCTGCTGTTGTCGATCAGGTAAACATCGGCGCTCCACCAGTACAGCAGCACCAGCAGGAACATGCCGGAAAGCCAGGTGGTGTAGGCCTCCCACTTGAACCAGTGCAGCGTTTCCGGCAGCTGTTCCGGAGCCACGCGATACTTCTGCGCGTGATAAAAACCGCCACCGTGCACCGACCACAGTTCGCCACCAACGCCGCGATCAGCATCGCCGTCACGCGCCGGTGGCTTCAGGTGATTGTCCAGCCAGACAAAATAAAACGACGAGCCCACCCAGGCGATACCGGCAATGAAATGCAGCCAGCGCCCCAGCAGACTGAGCCACTCGACGACATAGGCGCTCAAAGTTGCGCCCGCCGCTTGTCGTGTTGCAATTGAGTGCCTGCAGCGACCCGTTCACGCAACTGCAGCAACTGCGCCGCAACTGCGACAGCGATCTCGCCCGGTCGCTTGCCGCTAATGCCGTCGATGCCAATCGGACAGGTCAGTCGCGCGAGCTGCTGCTCATCGATACCCATGCGGCGCAGGCGCTTTTCGAACTGGCGCCGCTTGGAACGCGAGCCAATCAGCCCGCAATAGGCGATGTTGTCGCGCTGCAGGACACGCGCGCAGATATCCAGATCGATGGCATGACTGTGGGTCATGACCACGTAGCACGCACCGGAGCCAATCTGCTCAACCGCCGTCGCCGGCTCGGCGGTTTCTATAGTCGTGACATTCTCCGGCAGTCGTGTCGGAAATATTCCCTCGCGATTATCTACCCAGCTCACCTGGCACGGCAGGGCCGCCAGCGTGGCCACCAGTGCCGAGCCAACGTGCCCGGCGCCAAAGACCACGATCTGAAAGCGAGTCTGGTGCAATGGCTCGAACAGGGCCGGTACCTGCAGGTTACCCGCCCGTGACACCGTGGTGCGCAGAGCAGGCGCCTGCTGCCGGATGATGTCGTCGGCTACCTGTTGCACCGGATCATCGCTCGCCGCGCCACTCTCGCTGTTACAAACAACACGCCGGGTAATTCCGGTGCGGGTATCGCCAGTTGTCACCAGCACGGCGGGTTCAGCGCGCACCAGTGCCGCCTCCACCGCATCGATCCAGTCCGCCTCGGCAGGATGAACCTGGTCAAAGCGCACTTCGGCGACGCCGCCGCTACACTGGCCGCAATCGGCACCGAGCGTAAACGTGCGGCTGAAAGTTTCCGGCTGCTGCGGCTGGCACAACCACTTTGCGGCAATTGCCGTGCATTCATGCTCGAGCTGACCGCCGCCTATAGTCCCGGAAATGCTGTCAGCAGTGACAAACATTTTTGCGCCGGTCTCGCGTGGCGTCGAACCACGCGTATTGCTGACGGTTACGACGACAAACGGTTCTCCGTTTTGCTTCAGTTGCACCAGCTGTTGTGGCCAGTTCATTTGTGCATCACCGCCCTGAGTATTGCCTCTGGCGTGGCCGGCGCGGTTAATGGCGGGTGCGGATTGCCCGAGGCGCTTGCAACAGCGTCACGTATAGCGAAAAAAGCCGACAAACCCAGCATCAGCGGCGGTTCGCCGACGGCCTTGGAACGATGAATGGTCTGCTCGCGGTTATCAGCCGACTGCAGCATTTCGACGCGGAAATCGGCCGGCACATCGGAACAGGTCGGAATCTTGTAGGTAGACGGCGCATGAGTCTGCAGCCGCCCATTTTCATCCCACCACAACTCCTCGCTGGTAAGCCAGCCGTAACCCTGGATGTATCCACCCTCGATCTGGCCCAGGTCGACGGCCGGGTTTAGTGAACGGCCGCAATCGTGCAGGATATCGACACGCAGCAGCCGGTGTTCACCGGTGAGCACATCGATGACAACTTCCGATACGGCGGCACCGTAAGCATAGTAATAGAACGGTCGGCCCGAGAAGGTGGCCCGGTCATAGTGAATCTTCGGTGTCTTGTAAAAGCCGGTTGCCGACAGCGACACCCGCGCCATGTGTGCCTGTTGCACCAGGTCAGCAAAGCTCATCTGTTCCGTGCCGACGCTCACCTGGTTGCTGGCAAATACAATCTCATCCGGTGCCACGCCATACTTTTTACAGGCAAAGGCAACCAGCCGTGCCTTGATAGTGCGGGCGGCAGCCTGCGCCGCCTTGCCGTTCATGTCCGAACTGGCCGACGCTGCTGTTGCTGATGCATTGGGTACTTTGCTGGTATCGGCGGCGGTCAGGCGGATACGGTCGAGGCTGATCTGCAGCTCATCGGCGACCACCTGCGCCACCTTGATGTAAAGACCCTGCCCCATTTCGGTGCCACCGTGGTTGAGTCTTACCGTGCCATCGGTATAGATATGCAGCAAGGCGCCGGCCTGGTTGAGGTGTGTCGCTGTGAAAGAGATACCGAACTTGACCGGTGTTAAAGCAATACCGCGTTTGCACAGCTCGCTGGCTGCATTGAACCGATCAATATTGGCTCGACGCTGCTGGTAGTCCGACGTCTGTTCCAGCCGGTCGGCCAGGTCGTGAATGATGTTGTCTTCGACAACCTGGCCGTACGGCGTCACGTTGCGATCGTCGACGCCATAAAAGTTCCGGCGCCGCACTTCCAGCGGATCCTTGCCCAGCTGCCGTGCAATCTCGTCGATCACGTATTCGATCGCGTACATACCCTGCGGACCGCCAAAGCCGCGAAACGCCGTATTGGAGACCGTGTTGGTTTTGCAGCGGTGCGACACGATATCGAGATGTTCGAGGTAATAGGCGTTGTCGGCATGGAACATGCACCGGTCGTTGACCGGCCCGGACAGATCCGCCGACATGCCGCAACGGGAGGCAAAGTCGAAGTTGATACCGTGAATACGACCGGTGTCGTCGAAGCCGACCTCATAGTTGGTTCTGAAATCATGCCGCTTACCCGTCAGCAGCATGTCGGTGTCGCGATCCAGCCGCAGCTTTGCGGGTCTGCCCGTGCGCTGCGCCACCACTGCAGCAATGCAGGCAATCAGTGCCGGCTGGGTTTCCTTGCCGCCAAAACCTCCGCCCATGCGGCGACACTCGACAACCACGTCTTTGGCTTCTGTACCGATGGCATGTGCAACCTTGTGCTGCACCTCGCCGGGAAACTGCGTGGAGCTGTACACCTGCATCTCGCCGGCCTCGCGCGGCAGTACCATCGCAATCTGGCCTTCAAGATAGAACTGGTCCTGCCCGCCCAGCTCCAGCTTCCCCTGCAGCCGGTGCGGGGCAGCCGCTATTGCATCATTGGCTTGTCCGCGCTGCAGCCGTTCGGTTGGCAATACTGACTGGCCCTGCCTGACGGCTTCGTCGATCCCCAGCACGGCCGGCAGGGGCTCGTATGACACGTCTGCCAGCAACGCGGCACGACGCGCCTGTTCTACAGTGTCCGCGGCGACGGCAAACAGCGCCTGGCCGGCGTATTGCACTTCGCCATCGGCAAATATCGGATCGTCTTCGACCATGGCGCCGTAGTTGTTTACCCCGGGAATATCGGCCGCGTTAATCACCGCTACCACGCCGGGGGCAGTACGTACCTTGTCGAGATCGAGGTTTTTTACCCGGGCATGCGCTTCGCTGCTTAAGCCCACAGCAACATGCAGCAAATCGCGTGGCTCGGGGATGTCGTCGGTATAGACCGCACGGCCACTGACATGGCCGGGCGCGCTGTCGTGCGGCAGCGGCTTGCCGACCGTCACGCTGCGATCGTGGCGTTCAGCGTCCATAGTTGTACAGCCGCTGCTCGACCTCGCCAGCGGTCTCGTGCAAAAACTTCAGCAACAGGTTCTGGCACACCTGCAGGCGATAGCCTGCGCTGGCACGCATGTCGGTAATCGGGCTGAAATCGCGCGCCAGCGCCTGCACACCGTTTTCCGCCGTGGCCTGCGTCAACGCCGAACCGGTCAGCGCCTGCTCGGCGGCCGGTGCCCGTGACGGTATTGCCGCCACGCCGCCAAAACCGAAACGCGCCTCGCTGATCACCCCGTGGACAATGTCAATACTGAAAGCTGCGCAAACGGCCGAGATATCCTGGTCGAAACGCTTGGAAACCTTGTAGGCACGAAACTGCTGTTGCGGCCGCGGCATCGGGATACGAATACGTTCGAGAAATTCGCCCGGCTGCAGATCCGTTTGCCGGAAACCGGGATAAAACTGATCAATCGCGACTTCTCGTGTTGTCTCGCCGCGGCGCAGAACCAGCACGGCTCCGAGCGCAATCAGCGCCGGCATCGAATCCCCGATGGGCGAACCGTTGGCAATGTTGCCACCGACCGTTGCGGCGTTGCGTATCGGCGGCCCGGCAAAGCGTCGCAGCAACTCGTCCAGGGCCGGATATATTTCGAGCAGCGCCGGCATGGCGTCGCTAAAAGTCACCGCCGCACCAAGCTCCAGGTGCATTTGCGACTTATTAATCTGCTGCAGCTCGCGAACCTGGCCGAGATAAATCAGCTGTGGCAGCTCGCGGTGCTCTTTTGTGACCCAGAGTCCGACATCGGTGCCGCCGGCCAGCAGCTGCGCTTCCGGATGTTCGGCTACCAGGGCAGCAAGTTCGGCCAGCGTGGTCGGGGCGAAGTAGCTGTGGCCTGCCGCGGCCAGTTCGACCGGCGCATGCTGCAGACCCTGCAAGGCTGTTACCAGGGTTTTCTCGTCGCGGTCCGGTCGCGGCAACTTGTACATGGCCCGTGCCGCGGCAACGATCGGCCGGTAACCCGTGCAGCGGCACAGGTTGCCGGCTAAGGCGTCGTCTATCTCCACACGTCCCGGCGAGGAGTTTTCTTCGTAAAGTGCATACAGCGACATGACAAAGCCTGGTGTGCAAAAACCGCACTGCGAGCCGTGCTCGTCAACCATCGCCTGCTGTACCGGGTGCAGGCTGCCGTCGCTTTCACTCAGGCTTTCAGTGGTGAGCAGGGCTTTGCCGTCGAGCGTGGCAAGGAACTGGATACATGAATTGATGGCCTGGTAACGCAGCCCGCTGCCGTTGTTGTCGAGTTCGGCAACAACCACCGCACACGCTCCGCAATCGCCCTCGGCGCAACCTTCCTTGGCGCCGGTACGCCGCCGATCCTCACGCAACCATTGCAGCACGGTGCGGTTGGGGTCGAAATCCCGCAGCTGGATAACTTCGCCATCGAGCAGGAAACGGATGCTGTTACGAGCCTGCTGATGCATGCCTGTTTCAGCTACCGCGGTAAGTGGTGTAGCCCCATGGCGTTACCAGCAGGGGAACGTGATAGTGATCGTCTTCGCCCAGATAAAAGCGCAGCGTTATATCGCTTAGGAATGGCTTCTCACCGGCGTCGATTGCGCCGAAATAGTCGCCCACATCGAACACCAGTTCGTAGGTCCCGCAGGCAAAATCTTCTTCGTCGAGCAGCGGCGCATCGACCCGGCCATCATCGTTGGTCGTGAATTCCGCCACCATCATGCGTACGCCGTCGATGGCATAAAGCCGCCCCGGCACGCCGCCAGCCGGGCGCCCGTTCGCGGTATCGAGGACATGTGTGGTCAGTCTTCCCATCGGTATCACTTGCGGTTCAGGGCGTAATAGCTTGATATTAAATGACTTACATCTGATTAACCAGCCGCAGCCGGTGGTTTGGGGCATTACGGCGGGAAGCGGTCTAGAATCTGCCGCTGGTTTTGACTGCCGGAGAAGAAAAACCGTGTCAGACTCTGTCGAACTGCTCGGACTCAGTAACGCAATCGTCGATATCCTTGCCCACGTCGAGGACGATTTTCTCGAGGAAATTGGCGCACAGCGCGGTTCCATGACGTTAATCGACGCCGACCAGGCACGCCAGCTGTACCAGCGCATGGGTCCGGCAACGGAAATGTCCGGCGGTTCGGTTGGCAATACGATCGCCGGTTTTGCCAATCTCGGCGGCGAGGCAGCCTACATCGGGCGTGTTGCCGCCGACCAGCTTGGCGCCATCTTTGCGCACGATATGAAGTCGCTGGGTGTTGATATGCGTCTGCCACCGGAAACGCGCATGTCGCCCACTGCGCGCAGTCACGTACTGATAAGCCCGGACGGCCAGCGCACGATGCAGACCTATCTCGGTGCGTGTGGCGAAATCGCGCCCGAAGACATCAACGAAAAAACCATCGGCCAGCCTGACATTCTGCTGATCGAAGGCTATATCTGGGACACCCCGAACGGCCCCGAGATCACGCAGAAGGCGATGGAAATTGCCAACCAGTCCGGCGCCATGATCGGGTTGTCCCTGTCGGATGATCAATGCGTCCTGCGCCACCGCGACGAGTTCACCCGTGCCGCCAAGGATTATGTGCGTCTGATTTTTGCCGATGAGGATGAGATCATTGCGCTGCTGCAGGCAGACAACTTTGATGCGGCCGTCGCCGAAGTTAAAGGCAGCGATGCCCTTTACGTCATCACGCGGTCGGAGAAAGGCTCGGTTATTCTGCACGGCGATCATCATCACGTGCAGCAGGCGGACAAGCTTGATGAGATTGTCGACACTACCGGCGCAGGTGATGCCTATACCGCAGGCTTTCTATATGGTCTGGCAAAGAACTGGTCGATTGCCGAATGTGCCACGCTGGGTACGCGTTGTGCTTCAGCGGTAATCGGTCAAGTTGGTGCGCGGCTGGAGAAAGGCGTTATCGATATTAACGCTGGCTGATTCGCGGTGCGATTCCGGCTGAGCCAGCGACGCCGCAAAATGCTGGTCATCGCGGCCGTCGTTCTGGTGCTGGGATACCTGCCACCTGAGCGTGGCGTGCTGCCGGTCGAGGGCGCCAGTGTCGATAGCTGGGACCCGCTGTCTTTCTGGTATACCCCGTGGGGCGTGTCCGGAGTCCACAAGGGCATCGATATCTTCGCCCCGCAGGGAACCGCGGTTCTCGCTGCGACGCACGGCATCGTAACCTACGCCGGACGCAAGTCGCTCGGCGGTAACGTCGTGCTGATACTCGGCCCGAAATGGCGACTGCACTACTACGCTCACCTGGAGTCGTCAGCCGTCAGGGCTTTCCAGCCCGTGCGGCGCGGCCAGCGCATTGGCAGCGTCGGCGACAGTGGCAATGCGGCGGGCAAACCGCATCACCTGCACTACGTCATCCGCACGCCCTTCCCCATACCATGGATGGCGCAGCCGGAACTCGAGCAAGGCTGGAAACGCATGTTCTTTTTCGACCCGGTCGAACGCTTTCGCGCCTGGCAGGCTATTTAAAGCCTTCGAGGATTGCTCGCACGGTTTCCAGGCGGTCGGCCAGCGGGCCTTTTAACTCGACAAACTCAACGCCTCGGCGCAGCAAGTCATCACGTATCTGAGCCTGGAAGCGCTCGCGGTGCTGGCGACCGGAACGCTCCCAGGTATCTTCGTAAGGGATGTCGGTACCGCAGAGAAAAAAGAAGTCGTAGCGATCGGCTGCCGCGTTGGCCAGGTCAATAAGGCGCGGCAATGCGGCGCCATGATAGTCCAGGGCGTAATGGTAGGTGACGATAGCCTCGGTATCGACAAACAAATAGCGTTTTGCCTTCGCCAACAGCTCCTTTTCGCGCTGCAGGTGCCCCTCGGCAATCTCGACCAGCTGTTCGGGACTGAGACGCCGCGATTCCTGATGTTCCATCCAGTACTCGCGACCATATTCCGGCATCCACGCGGTGTCGTAGTGCTGCGCCAGGGCGCGTGCCAGGCTGGTCTTGCCGGTCGACGGCGCGCCCAGCAGTGCAACTTTTGTTACCTGCCTGCTCATGCCGCTGCCTGTTGTTCCTGCAGGGACCTGTTCCACGCAATATATCCGGCAACACACAAGCCCAGAAATACCGCGTAGAGCCCGGCCGTCCAGTACAGCTCCTTGACGTAGTAAATACCGATGGCAACGATGTCGACAACAATCCAGAAATGCCACGTCTCGATACGCTTGCGTGCCTGCAGCCACATGGCAACAAGGCTTGCTGCTGTTGTAAATGCGTCGCCATAGGGAATAGCCGCATCGGTAGTGGCCGACATCAGGTAACCCCAGCCGAGCGTGCCGACTGTAGCCGCCCCAATCCAGCCGAGCAAGGCGTTCCGGTCAAGACGCGAAACCCGCAGTTCGCCCTGATCGGCGCCGCCGTGCAGCCAGTGATACCAGCCATAAAGCTGTACCGCGACATAGATAAGATGCAACAGAAAATCGGAGTAGAGCTTTGCCTGGAAAAAGACAAAAACATATAGCGACACCTGCACCAGCCCGGTGGGCCAGCACCAGACGTTTTGCCTCACGACCAGGATGACCGCCAGCAGGCCAAAAAACGCCGCAACCGGCTCTACCCACTCCATCTGTGCAGTTGCCTAGCGGCCGATCGGGTGCCAGGTGGTTTTTGTTTCCTGGGTATCGTTGATCAGGTACGGCGTGTCACTGGTCGCGTCAGCCCAGTCGGTACCGGTACGGCCAACCACGCGCTTGATGTTGCCCGCTGCCAGCGTCTGGATCTGCGCACCGCCATCGCCGCTGTCTTCGCAGTAAACAATCGCGTTGACGTCCATGTGCGACGCAAAGTGCTCGGTCAGCTCGGGGCGAAAACCGGTGATCAGGTTAACAACCCCGGGCGGCACGTCGGACGACTCCAGCACTTCGGCAAAGCTGATGGCACACAGTGGTTTTGATTCAGACGCCAGTGCCACGCAGGTGTTACCGCCGACGATCGCCGGCGCGATGTTGGAAACAAGCCCCAGCAGGCCGGAATTCTCCGGTGCCAGGATGGCAACCACTCCGGTCGGCTCGAGCACCGAGAAATTAAAGTGCGATGAGCTCACCGGGTTGACCGCGCTGAACACCTGCTGGTACTTGTCCGCCCAGCCGGCAAAGTAAATCAGCCGGTCTATCGCTGCGTCCACTTCGCGTTCGGCTTTTTTTGCCTTGCTGCCCTGTAGCTGCAGCTCGCTGACAAACTGCGCGCGGCGTCCTTCGAGCATCTCGGCAATGCGGTACAGGATCTGCCCGCGCAGATAGGCACTGGCACCTGACCAGCCGGCAAAGGCGGCACGTGCCGCCACGACGGCCTCACGAAAGTCCTTGCGGCTGCCGTGACTGACATTGGCCAGCACGTTGCCGTCCTCGTCCTTGAGCGGGTAGAAACGACCCGACTCGGTACGCGGGAATTTGCCACCGATGTAAATCTTGTAGGTCTTGGCCACCGGCACGCGGCCCTCGCTGCGCTTGCCGCTCATCGCTTGTCCTCCAGCCGCACGTAGGCAGACAAACCATGCAGCCCGCCTTCACGGCCGACACCGCTTTCCTTGTAGCCGCCAAACGGCGAGGTTGGATCAAACTTATTAAAGGTATTGGCCCAGACCACTCCGGCGCGCACCGCGCGTGTCATCTTGAAAATCTTCGCGCCCTTGTCTGTCCATACGCCGCCGGAAAGTCCATAGGGCGTGTTATTGGCCTTGGAGATGCCCTCTTCGAGGGTGCGGAAGGTTTGTATCGCCAGCACCGGCCCGAAGATTTCTTCCTGGACCACCCGATTGGATTGCGACACACCGGTGAACAGTGTCGGCCGGCACCAGTAGCCTTTCTCCGGAACCGAACACGAGCTCTGGTACATCTCGGCGCCTTCCTGCTGGCCCAGCTCCAGGTAGGACTCGATACGCTTGAGCTGCTCGGCCGAATTGATCGCACCGATATCAGTGTTCTTGTCCAGCGGGTCACCAACGATCAGCGTCTCCATCCGGTCTTTCAGCTTGCTGATAACTTCATCGGCGACAGCCTCCTGCACCAGCAGCCGCGAACCGGCGCAGCAGACATGACCCTGGTTGAAGAAAATGCCGTTGACGATGCCCTCGACCGCCTGGTCGATCGCAGCGTCCTCGAAAATGATGTTGGCCGCCTTGCCACCCAGCTCGAGCGTGTATTTTTTGCCGGTACCGGCCAGGCTTTTCTGAATTTGCCGGCCAACGCCTGTTGAACCGGTAAAGGCAATCTTGTCGACATCGTCATGCTGCACGATCGCTGCACCGGTATCGCCGGCACCAGTGACTATATTGATCACCCCGGGCGGCAGGTCAGCATCACGAATAAGCTCGGCAAGCTTTAACGCAGTCAATGGCGTGGTCTCTGCCGGCTTGAGCACAACAGTGTTACCGCAGGCCAGTGCCGGTGCGATTTTCCAGGCTGCCATCAGCAGCGGGAAATTCCACGGAATTATCTGGCCTGCCACACCCAGCGGCCGCGCTGCGCGACCGGGGAATGCGTATTCGAGTTTGTCGGCCCAGCCGGCGTAGTAAAAAAAGTGGGCAGCCGACAGCGGGATGTCGATATCACGTGACTCGCGGATTGGCTTACCACCATCGAGCGACTCGATAACGGCAAACTCGCGCGATCGTTCCTGCAGCATGCGGGCGATGCGATAGATGTACTTGCCGCGATCGGCGGCGCTCATTTTCGACCAGCTGCCTTCGTAGGCTTTACGCGCTGCCTTTACCGCCCTGTTGACGTCGGCGTCGGTGGCCGCGGCGATGCTCGCCAGCTTTTGCCCGTTGGCCGGGTTGATGGTGTCGAAGTAACCACCCTGCTCGGGCGCGACGAACTCGCCGCCGATGAACAACCCGTATTGCTGCTCGAGCTTCACATGGCTGGTGTCCTGCGGCGCCGCCGCGTACTCCCAGCCACCATCAAACGAAAGTTTGCTTTGCCCGCTCATGGATCAGTCCTTGGAAAAATAATCATGTGACTGGTACACCCCGGTTTGCTGTTTTTGCAGCTGCATCAACACGTCATTGGCCAGCGAACTGGCGCCGAACCGGAACAGGTCCGGTGTCATCCAGTCGTTACCCAGCGTCTCGTGCAGCATGACCAGATACTGGATCGCCTGCTTGGCTTTGGAAATGCCGCCAGCGGGCTTCATGCCGATCTTGCGATCGGTCTCGTAATAAAAATCGCGGATGGCCTGCAGCATTACCAAGGTAACCGGCATGGTTGCCGCCGGCTGGATTTTTCCGGTCGAGGTCTTGATGAAATCGGCGCCGGCGTGCATTGCCAGCACGCTGGCCCGACGCACCCGGTCCAGGGTGCCGAGCTCGCCGGTTTCCAGGATCACCTTCAGGTGCGCGTCGCCACAGGCTTCCTTTATCGCCGCTATCTCGTCGTATACCAGGCCATACTGACCGGAAAGAAACGCGCCGCGGGAAATCACCATGTCGATTTCGTCGGCACCTTCTGCGACGGCCATACGCGTGTCTTCCAGCTTCACCTCACGAGGCGCCATGCCGCTGGGAAACGCCGTTGCAACTGAGGCAACGTTGATGTCGTGACCACTCAGCGCTTTTTTGGCCACGCCAACCATTGTCGGGTACACACACACTGCTGCGACATGCGGCAGCCCTGCCATGGTGTCGTGCAGGTGGATGGCTTTCTGGCACAACTGCCGCACCTTGCCCGGGGTGTCCTGGCCTTCCAGCGTGGTCAGGTCGATCATGCTCAGCGCAAGCCGCAGCGCCTCGACCTTGGATTCTTTCTTTATGCTGCGCGTGCAGAAGCGCGCGGCACGTTCGGCCACGCCAACCTCGTCTACCCGCGGGACCTGGCTAAGGTCAGGCAGCCGGTTCGGCTGGATATGCAGGGCGGCGTCAGACACTGCGCTTTACCGTCTCCAGGGCGATCTTGATCATGTCGTCGAATGTCGACGCGCGCTCATCGGCAGTAAGCGCTGCGCCGGTACGGATGTTGTCACTTACCGTGCAGATTGCCAGTGTATCGACATTGTGCTCAGCACCCAGTGCATAAAGGCCCGCCGCCTCCATCTCCAGCCCGAGTATGTTGAACCTTTCCATGATGTCGAACATCGCCGTATCGGGCGTGTAAAACAGGTCCGCCGAGAACAGGTTGCCGACCTGGTACGGCGCCCCGTGGCGGGCCGCAATCTCGACTGCCTTGCGCAGCAGCTTGTAGCTGGCGATGCAGGCGTAGTCGTAGCCGCCGAAACGCATGCGGTTGACGCCGGAATCGGTGCACGCACCCATGCCGATGATGATGTCGCGCAGTTTGGTCGCAGCGTTAACAGTGCCGCAACTACCGACCCGAATGATGCGCCTGACGTCATATTCGGTCATCAACTCGGTTGCATAGATGGACACCGACGGTATTCCCATGCCGTGCGCCATGACCGAGACCGGCACACCCTGGAACGAGCCGGTAAACCCGAGCATGTTACGTACGTCGGTCACCTGGCGCGCATCGTCCAGGTAGCTTTCGGCAATGTAGCGAGCGCGCAGCGGATCGCCCGGCATCAGCACCGATTCGGCAAAGTCGCCGCGCGCGGCATTCATGTGCTTGGTAGCCATAAGCTCCCGTTCCTGCGATATAACGCGCTATTCTCTCACGCAGACTGGTTGGATTACACCCGTCGACGCCCTATTATCGCCTCCAAACTGCACCGGTGAGTACCATGACTTTACGCCCCCTGATCGCCTGCTGCGCCGCCCTGCTGAGCGCCTGCGCCACCAACCCCACGGCGGGCGACCGCCGCACCTCGGTGGATCTGGTTGTCGAGGGCGACTACGTCCTGACCATGAATGGCGATGAAATGATCGCATCCGGCGCGGTTGCCATCTCCGCGGGCGAGATCGTTGCGGTCGGTAAGGCGGCCGACATCGCAAAACGCTACTCATCCACCCAGACCATCAGCGGCGAGCAAACGGTGGTGATGCCGGGGCTGGTCAATGGCCACACCCATGCGGCCATGAGCCTGTTGCGCGGTATTGCCGATGACCTGGAGCTGATGCAGTGGCTGCAGGACTACATTTTTCCTGCCGAGGTTCGTTTTGTCGACGAAGAGTTTGTACGTATCGGTACTGAACTGGCGTGCTGGGAGATGATCCGTGGCGGCACTACAACTTTTGTCGACCTCTACTATTTTCCCGATGCGGTTGCAGAAGCAGTGGAGCGCTGCGGGCTGCGCGCCATAGTTGCGCCGACGGTGATTGACCAGAAAAGCCCGGATGCCGAAAACGGTGCGCAGTCGCTGGCCCAGGCAGCGGAATTTGCACGGCGCTGGAAAGACCGCAATCCACGCATCATTCCGGCGATTGCTGCTCACTCGGTCTACACGCTGCCGACCGAATGGGTGCGCAAGGTGCGTGATGCGGCGTTCGAAATCGGCGTACCGACGACCATTCACCTGTCTGAATCACCGTTCGAGACCCAGGTGATACGCGAACAGCACGACAGCACGTCAACAGAACTGCTGGAGCGGCTGGATTTTTTTGATAACCCGGTTATTGCCGCGCATGTTGTCTGGCCAAGCGACAGCGACAAGCAGAAGCTGGCACAACACGGTGTCGGTGTGATTCACAACCCGACGTCAAACATGAAGCTTGCGTCAGGCGTCTCGCCGGTGAGCAGCATGCTCGCTGCCGGCGTAAAGGTCGGCCTGGGTACCGACGGTGCGGCCAGCAACAATGACCTCGACATGTGGGAAGAAATTCGCCTGGCCACGTTCCTGGCCAAGGTCAGCGAAATGGACCCGACCGCACTGCCCGCCCGTCGTGCTCTCAGCCTGGCCACAGCCGAAGGCGCCGCGGCCATTGGTCTTGGCGACCAGGTCGGCCAGCTCGCTCCGGGAATGCGGGCTGACCTGATCCAGGTGTCATTGGCTGACCTGAGTTTCGTGCCGATCTACGGCGTTATTTCACACCTGGCCTATGTCGCCGACGAACACGACGTGACCACGGTGATCGTCGACGGTCGCATTTTGATGCGTAACCGCGAGGTGCTGTCGATTAACAAGTACCGGCTGCGACGTGAAGCCGGCGAACTGACCGCGCGGATCAGGGCCGAGCTGGTCACTGGCCAGGACCGGTAGGGATAACGCCGCCGCTACGCATTCCGGCGGCGGAGACGCCTGGCTATTAGTCACCTGGCGACCAGCCACTGAATCAGTCAGTCCACGGCTCCCCGTTTCGAGGCCGACTCGCTGTGCGCGCCGCGGCGGCTGGCCCGGGATATATCGACGTAGTGTGACGGGATGTGGTGCTCGAAGGACAGCTTCCGTCCGAGAACTTTTGGCGCGTCGAGGACATCCTGCAGGCTCGAAAGTGACAGCGCCAGGCCAGCCATGCGCAAACCGTAACTGGTCGCCATGAGCGGTATGCTCGGGAACTGTAATCTTTCCATGAGCGGTGTGAGGAAACCGGGCAGGATCTCGGAAATGTGGCAGCTTTTCGGCTCATCATTTCCGCCGTCCACTTTGCTCCAGACCTTTTCATCATGGCCGTCGATCGCGGTGTAAAGAGTGCCGAAGTGCACGTAATTGCCGGCACCGACACCGGTCGGTGGCAGGTAAGCCACCAGGTCGGGGTCGTAGACGTGGCGGTGCAGGTTCAGGCCCTCGCTCTGCCGGGCGAACCTGCTGTTTCCAACCATCGGCTGCCCAAACGTGTAGATGCCCTGCAGTGCGGGGGACACCAGTTCGCTGTCAACTATGCGACGCCCGGCGAGTACCGCTATTGCGCCGCCCAGGCTGTGGCCGGTGACATAGAGATCGCCCTCCAGTGTGGCGAGACGATCGCAGAGTTCGGGCCACAGCACATCCATGCTCAGGAAGAAGCCGCGGTGCACCCATTCTTCGTCGTCATTATCCCAGATGTGCTTTTCCACCAGCGCGTCGGTCAATACATCAACCAGGTGTGTCGGTTCGGTACCGCGAAAACTGAGCACGTGAAAACCCTCGTCGAGAGTAATCAGGAAACCGTTCGCGTCCACGGGTAGTGCCGGGTTTCGGACACGGTAGTGATGAATGTCAGGTTCCCTTGCCGCAACACTGTCCCGCGCAAGAACCTTTCTCAGGGCCTCTCCCTCGCCATAGCTCCACGTTGAAATGAGCGACAGCAGGTAAGTAATATCCGGATCGTACGGTGCCCGCGCCTTCTGCCTGATCCTGCTCAGCAGCGACATGCTACTTTCCTCTCGTTACTGTCCTTTCGGTACCGCAACGATAGCGGGGATCGAGAACAAGGCCCATACGCAGCTTCCGCAACAGGCGGAGCTTGTTTGCCGGCTATTGCGAGCCTGGAAATCGGTGTGGCAAACAAATGCCGACGCTATGATTGCTGCCGGTGGTGATTTGCAGCTGAAGCTGGTTTTGCAAAAGCATATTGCCGGGTAGTCGCGGCTGGAAGCCGCTCCCACGGGAGTATCTTGCGGGTAAGTCGCGGCTGGAAGCCGCTCCCACGTCCGCTCCCACGGCCGCTCCCACGGCCGCTCCCACGTCCGCTCCCACGGCCGCTCCTGCAGCCGCTCCTGCAGGAACGGTTACGAGGTGAGGAAGGAAGTGCCGTGGTCCATCGGCGGCAGGCCGAACAGGCTGGCCAGGCTCTGGCCGATGTCGGCAAAAGTGTCACGCTTGCCCAGCGAGCCCGGGTTGACGGCATTGCCATAGACAATTACCGGGATGTGTTCGCGGGTATGGTCGGATCCCGGCCAGCTTGGGTCGCAACCATGGTCGGCACTGATCACCAGCAGGTCATCGGGCGCCATGGCCTCAATAATCCCGGGCAGTTGTTCATCAAAATATTCCAGCGCATCGGCATAACCGGCCGGATCCCGGCGATGACCGTACAACATGTCGAAATCAACCAGGTTGGTAAATACTATTGACCGGTCCGGTGCTGACTCCAGGGCTGCAACCGTTGCGTCGATCAGGGCTGCATTGCCTGTTGCCTTGATTTTTTCGGTCACGCCGCGATGCGCGAATATATCCGGGATCTTACCGATCCCAACGACCTCTCCGCCATCGGCGACCAGCTTGTCCAGCAACGTTTCTGCCGGCGGCGGCACCGCCAGGTCGCGACGGTTTCCGGTACGCTCGAAGTCACTGGCGCTGGTTCCTACAAAAGGACGGGCGATTACCCGTCCGATATTGTATTCATCAACCAGTTCGCGTGCCACGTCACACACCTGGTACAGGCGCTCGAGACCGAACGCTTTCTCATGGCAGGCAATCTGGAAAACGCTGTCGGCCGATGTATAGACAATCGGCTTCCCTGAGCGCACGTGTTCCTCGCCGAGGCTGGCAATGATCTCCGTGCCGGAGGCGTGACAATTCCCCAGCACACCCGGCAAGTCACAACGAGCGATCAGCTGGTCAATTAATGCTGGCGGAAACGTGTCGGTCTTGTCGGTGAAGTAACCCCAGTCAAACAGTACCGGGACCCCCGCCATTTCCCAGTGCCCGCTTGGCGTATCCTTGCCGCTGCTGAGTTCAGCCGCATAGCCATAAGCGCCATCTATAGTCTTCGGCAGCGTACAACCCGCCGGGACCTCGCCGCTGCTGTCGCGCGCCGCATTAAACAGACCCAGCCGAGCTAAATTTGGCAGGCTGAGGCTCTGGCCCGAACGCTCGCGAAACTTTGCGATGCTGCCAAGCGTATTTGCGCCGACATCGCCAAAGCGGCCGGCATCCTCGGTGGCGCCGATTCCAAACGAGTCAAGGACAATTATTATCGCGCGCGGCATCAACTGGCTTCCTGGTGTAGCCAGTCACTATACCATCCGGTATTTGCCGCAGGCTGCGGCGCGAGAAACTATGCCTCGTGGTTGCGGCTGCGCCACTCAGCCAGGTCGAGCAGGTCAACCGCGCCATCGGCATTGAGGTCCGCCACAGCACTGTACGCATCGTCACCCAGTCGCGTCATGAACGAGCCGCGAATGCTCTGCATCATGTCAGGGTGATCCGCGTGCAGGTTGTGAACGCTGGTTGCGGCATCGCTGGCCTGTTCCACCGCAGGTTTTCCAGCCGCAGGTTCAGCCGGCGGTACCGGCGTTGTGGCATCCATGCGCGAACGCAACGCGACAATGTCCGCCAGGTCAACGCGACCGTCGCGGTTCAGATCCACCGACGCATCAAAACCGTCATCGCCGGCAGCAAGCAGGAATGAGGCACGCATGCGCTGCAGCATGTCCTCGTTAGAGGCCGGTCGCTGCTGATCGCGGAGCGCTGCCAGATCTTTCAGGTCAATACGACCATCGGCATGAAGATCGAGGTCAGCAGCAAAACGGTCATCGCCCTCGACGCTCATGAAAGCCGCACGCATGCGGTCAATCATGGAAGTTTCCTCTGCCGGCCGTGTTACCTGGTTGCCAGGCTGTACTGGCTTGGCCGGTCGTTCCGGCTGTTGCTGGTGACGCAACGCAGCCAGGTCTTTCAGATCAATACGGCCATCAGCATTAAGATCCAGGTCAGCAGCAAAACGGTCGTCGCCCTCGGCGCTCATGAAGGCGGCGCGCATGCGCTGCATCATGGAGTTATCTTCCGCCGGCCGCGTGACCTGAGGACCATTGTGAACCGGTCTTGCCGGATGCTCAGGACGCTGGGAAGCCTCGGATCCTTGTGGTGACTCAGGCCGCTGCCCCGCCACAGGACGGGTCTGCACGGTGTCATGACCGGGAACCGGCATAGTGCCTCGCACCGGCCCGCCTCTGCCCCTGGCACGCGTGAATGCCGCTGCCAGCGACTGCAAATCGTATCCGCCCGGACCCTTGATCATGCTGTAACTCCAGCCCTTTTACCCGTTTCCTGTAAGAGGTAACGGCCGGTACGGGCCAGTCTTGAGCCCGCCAGCTGGCTGAATTGTCACATAAGGTGCAGGTTAAATAACCCTGCGGTTATTGTGCGCCCGGCTGCAGTGTCCAGGTCCACTGACGTTTTTTGGTCCAGCCGCCGCTGGCGTCGCGCTCGAATACATGCGAGACAAAGGTATTGTCGTCAATAATTTCAATTTCGTCGCGCACTGACTTTAACGTGCCATTGGGTATGTAAATCAGCCCGGCATGCACCTTGCGCCCGTCCTGTTCGCCAAGTTCACCTTCGAAGTAAACACCACGCGAGCCTGTCTGCTGCATATATACCTTTTCAGTGACCGGGTTGAAGATAATGTATTTCGACCAGTCCTTCGTTTGCCGGCCGTCTTCGTAGATGCTGACAATCTCGCCAATCACATGCTGCCGGTGCGGTCCCCAGCGATAGTTCATGCCATAGAATTTCTCTGTGCCGCTGCCCGGACTGAAGTCCGGGTTGGGCGCGCGCCAGCGCCCCGATCCTGCAAGCAGGTGTCCGACCTGACGCTCCAGTTGCGCCGGCGGTTTTGACCCCGGGCTTACCCGGGCCCGTTCGGGTGCTTTCTCGAGGGGATGACGACGCCATTCCCAGACCTGGTCCTGTGACCACCCCGCTCCGTTCCTGCTGTACACGATGCTGGTATGCGTATCGCTGTTATCGTAAATGTTCTCGTGACGTGAAATGCTCAGCGTGCCGTCGGCACCGTACCTGATCATGTCGATAATCTGGAGTTTTCCTGGCTGCACCGGCACTTCGCCATAAACCAGGGTGCCGTCCCAGCCGATTTGCTGCGTAACCACTTTCTCCGTCACCGGATTGTAGAGTGCATACAGTGTCCAGTAGGTGGCGCGCTTGCCATCTTCGAACACGCCGCCCAGCTCGCCGACAATATGGCTGCCATCAGGTTGCAATCGAAACTGCAGCCCGAATGCAGCCGGGCCACCGCGCTCCGGGTCGTACTGCGGATTGTCAGCAAGCCACTGATCGCCGTCATTCAGCAGGTGCCGCATGTGAGCCCGCATCGCATTATCGGCCACCGCGCCAACCGGAAGCAGAAGCAGCGCAGCCAACCCGGATGCGACAATTGCAAATACTTTCATTCAAAAACTCCTGAGCGTTATCAGTCTGATCCCGCTCCAGGCGCAATGTTCCGGCCTGATCAGACCTTGCGACAGGCTACTTCGGGTTATAGGAACGGCGGATCAGGTTGGCGAGCAAGCCAGTCCAGCCGGTCTGGTGGGCAGCTCCCAGACCGCGACCGTTGTCGGCATGGAAGTACTCATAAAACAGGCACAGCTCGCGCCAATGCGGATCGGACTGGAACGGGCTGTCCGGCCGCAGCGCGGGCACGATACCGTCGTCATTGCGCCGGTAAAGATCAACCACGCGACCAGCTATGAGGTCCGCCGCCTGCTGCAGGTTTATTTGTCCGTCGGGGCCAGTCACCGTGAAGTCGGGGCCCAGGTAACGGTAGTACCTTTCCAGCGCCAGGATCAGCGAATAGTTGGTCGGCAGCCAGATTGGCCCGCGCCAGTTTGAATTGCCACCGTACATCGGGCTGTTAGCCTCGCCCGGGACGTAGTCGATAAAGACATCGCCAATGCCCGGTACGGTGCCAACCGGTGTGCCGCCTCCGTGAGCACGGCTCAGGCTGCGGATACCAAATGGCGACAGGAACTGCCGTTCGTCCAGGACCCGCTCAATCACGCTGCGCAGCATGTTCCGGTTCACCAGCGCCAGCAGGTGCTCGCCGCGGGCATTGTCTTCATCCGGACACTCGGTCACGAAATGTCCGTGAACACGGCCACCGCGATGTTCGTGAAGCAAGGCGGCAAAGCGTGGTGATGCCTGCAACAGGCCGGGGCCAATCACTTCGCAGGCAAACAGCGGCACCAGACCTACCCACGAAAACACATCGATCGTGTGGCGCTGGCCGTCGGGCCCCACCACGACATCCTTGAAAAATCCGTCCTGCTCATCCCACAGCGACAGGCCAACCCGATCGTAGCCGCTGATCGATTCCGCGATTGCCAGGAACTGTTCGTAACACTGTATCGCTATCTCTTCGTAGTCCGGCTGTACTGCGGCAATCTCCAGCGCAATAACGGTCATGTTCAGCGCATACATCGCCATCCAGCCCGTCGCATCTGCCTGCACCAGCCGGTATCCGGACGGCAGCGGTGAATGCGAGCGGTCAAAGACCGAAATGTTATCCAGCCCGAGAAAGCCGCCGTCAAACAGGCTTTGCCCGTGGACATCTTTACGGTTGAGCCACCAGGCGTAGTTGAGCAGCAGCTTGTGAAACACCCGCCGCAGGAACGAGTAATCGGCCACCCCGTTGCGCTCGCGATCGGTGCGGAACAGCCGCAACGCAAAACCTGGGTGCACCGGAGGATTCACGTCGCTGAAATTCCACTCGTAAGCCGGAATAGCCCCGGTGGGATGCAGGTAGCGTTCGCCCAGCAATACCTCCAGCTGCTGCTTGGCAAACGGCATATCAACCAGGCTCAGCGGCGCACACTGGTAGGCCAGGTCCCAGGCGGCAAACCACGGATACTCCCAGGTATCCGGCATGCTGATGATGTCGCCGGCTCGCAGGTGCCGCCAGTTACAGTTGCGTCCACGCTTGCGTTGCGGCGGCGGGCTCAGTGCGTCGCCCTCAAGCCACTTATCGACATCGTAATGGTAAAACTGCTTGCCCCAGATCATGCCGGCAAGCGCCTGGCGCATAATGCGTTGATCCTCAGCGGTCGCGTCCGGCTGCAGCTGCCGATAAAACTCATCGGCTTCGCCCCTTCTTTTTGCCAACATCTCCTGCATGCCGGCGAATGCCTTGTCGGGTTTGCCGCGGCCGAGCCACATATCAAAGTAGTGTGTTTCGCCGGGGCCTGCCTTGATCGTTCGCAGCGCCGCTGTCCGGGTCCCGTGACCCTCAGCGCGCACGGCATCTTTCTCGCCATGCACCAGGTAGCGGTTGAAAGCGTCCTTGCTGTACGGGACGCCATCCTCGCCCCACAGCAAATCAGCGTTTGACTCATTGTCGGTGAACAGGACCTGTGCGTCCTGCGAGCCCAGCAGGTGATACCCGGCAAATTCCTGGTCGTCTGCTTCGACCGCCCACGCTGATCCGTCGGGCGCTTTTGTCGTGCGCAGGGATGACTTTGCCGCAGCCCCGCTCCAGCTCCACGTATTGCGCCACCACAGCATTGGCAGCAATGAAATCTCTGCCGCATTCGGACCGCGATTGGTCACCGCAACCTGGATAAAAATGCTTTCCGGACCGGCTTTGGCGTAGCTGACCAGCACATCCCAGTAACCCGATTCAAACGCACCGGTATCCATCAGCCCGTACGGCCGGTCGCTGCGCCTGAGCCTGGCATTCCGGCTGGCTATTTCGCGATACGGATACGCGGCCTGCGGATATTTGTACAGGTAGCGCATCCAACTGTGGGTTGGCGTCGCATCGAGGTAAAAATAGTACTCCTTTACCTCCTCGCCACGATTTCCCTGCTCATTGGTCAGGCCGAATGCTCGTTCCTTGAGTATCGGGTCGCGGCCGTTCCACAAAGCCAGCGAAAAGCACAGGCGCTGTTCGATATCGCTGATGCCGGCCAGACCGTCTTCACTCCAGCGGTAGGCACGCGCCACGGCATGTTCAAAAGGGAAGTGATTCCAGGCATCGCCTTTGGCGCTGTAGTCTTCGCGCACCGTGCCCCAGGCGCGTTCCGACATGTACGGACCCCAGCGCTGCCACCGGGTATCGCCCAGCTCCTGCTGCTTCAGGCGCTCCTGTTCGCTGTCTAGAGCATCAGTCACAACGATGTCAGTGGCTGCTCAGTGCCTCGAGTGCACGCCGGAAACGCTGTTCCAGTGCCTCGCGCTGATCGGCTGGCACCGCACCGCTGCAATACCATGACTTTTCCAGCTCACCCGGGTCGAGCGTCTGGCGGTTGCCACTGAGCGACTCGGACAACTGCGTGACCCGGTATTGCATGCGTTCTTCACTGAACTCGTCCGGCGATTCGATGTTGGCAGCAATCTCCATCTCCAGGCAAAGACGACGTTTCTTTTCCAGGTTGTCTTCCAGTCCCGCAGTCACTTTTGCCACCGCACCGTCATCGCCCTGTGCCGCTTCTGCCACGCTTCGCGCGCGCTGCCGGAAATCGGCGTCGAATCCATCCGCCAGTTGTACTACAGCCGTTACGGCCTCAGCGTCAACGCTTGCTCCTGCAGCAACCTGCCGCTCCAGTTCATCGAGACGCTGTGCTGTCTCGCGCATCTGCTCCATCGCCTGGCGGGCAATATGCTTGTCCAGCTGGCCGCACAGATCCAGCAGGCTGCTGCAGGATTTACCGAATTCCTTGTCGATTGCCTGCTTGTCACGCGGCACCGCGCCGATGCGCCGCCATCCGGCACTTAGCTGCTTTACCTTTTTTCGTGAAGCGGCTGCCAGTTCTGCAGTACCGGCACTGCCAGCCAGCACCTGCTTAAGCTCTGCTTGCATTTCCGTTACCTGGCCCAGCACCGCCTTCTTTTCAGCCAGGTTGTGGGCACGCTCTGCGTCCGCGGCAGCAAATGTTTCCTTGCGCTTTTCAAACACCGCGTCGCAGGCCGCGCGAAAGCGTTTCCACAGTTGCTGCTCGCGGCGCCGGCCAGCCTGCACCAGCGGCTTCCAGTCTCTTTGTGCCTGCTTTGCCACCTGCACGTGATTGCGCGAATCCGGCTCCTCCGCCAGACTCTCAACGCGCTCAATAAGCTTTTCGCGTCGCTCGATTTCTCTTTTGCGCATGGTACCGAGGTGTTCATCAAGTACCGCCTGTGCGCCGTCGTAACGCTTTTGTATCTTGTTCTTTTGCCGCCGGTCGACCGGCCCGGCCTTGTGCCACCGTTGCTGCAGATCCCGGGTCTTTTCCGCGATATCGCGCCACGCCGGTTGCTCCCAGTCAGTTTCACCTGCCAGCCGCTCCAGCTCCTCGCAGATTGCAACCCGTTGCTCCATGTTCGCGGCGCGCTGCTCTTTTTGCTGGTTGAACAGAGCCTGGCACGGCTCGTAGGCTTTTTCGCAAGCGCTGTCGAATCGATGCCACAGCTTCTTGCCGGCCGGCCCGTCCGACTTGTCCAGCGCCTTCCATTGCTCACGATATTCACGCACGGCGCGAGCGATGTCCGGTATTTTCATGTCACTGTCGCCAAGCGCAACCGCTTTTTCGCACAGCTCCTCGCGCTTGCGATCAGTGCCCCAGTGTCGCCAGCGTTTTAGCTCAGTCATGCGCGGTTCGCCGTCGCGCAGGCGCTGCTGCAGTTTCTTATGCTGCGTATCGGGCAGATCCAGTCGCGCCATCAGGCTTACAGCCTTGTCGTGCAGCGGTACAGCCTCGCCCAGCTTGCCGTCCTCCAGGGCGGCGTGATACTGATCGAGCAAGCTGGTTACGGAATCAATGTCACTTTCCAGCGCTGCAGCCTGCTTCTCCAGCCGACTGGCAAGGCTTTGGCGCAACGCGCTGTATTCTGCCTCCAGCTCAGCTTCCACCGTCGCATCCTCGGGCGCCTTGCTTTTTGCCCAGCGATCTTCGAGCCGCGTCAGATCGGCTTTTGTCAGCAATTCACCAGCCGCTGCCCGGCGCATGTCCTCGATAATCCTGCGCCGCGTCACTGCCCTGCTCTGGTCACGGTCACGCCGGCTGTCGTGCTCGGCTACCTGCCGGACCAGCTGGTCGAACTGTCTTTGCTGTGCGGCCGTTGCGGTGCCGAGATCGTGCCAGCGCCTGGTCAGGTCAGCGACCGGCGACGAAACATCATCGTCGAGATGGGCGCGCAGCTCTGTCATCACCGCATCACGCTGACTTGCCAGCTCGTGAAGCTTTGCCAGCCGTTGTGCAACCGCGCTGCGCCCTTCTTCGAATCGGGCTACCAGCCCGGAGTCGATGTCCTCAACTACATCGTGGTGTGTCTGCCACTGCGCCACCAGGTTTTCGAGTCGCAGCTGTTCGCTCTTGCCGTCTTCAGAGAATTCACCGGAACTCAACTGTTCGATCGCGTCACAGCATTCCTGCAGACCCTGCGCTGCTGCCTGCTGCGCCTCAATCCGGTCCAGACGCTCGCGCACCAGGCGATAGATTTTTTTGTCACGACCGCGCGCGTGCTCGGCGACCCGCTCGAGGTGCTGCTGGTCAACAATCGGCTGGACGGCGCTTTCACGAATCTCCTGCACCGTATCGCCAACCGCAATTTCACAAAGCAGGTCACGCACCTGGTCATCAGAATTGCTACCCACCAGCCGGGTCACCGCCAGTTTGCGCAACTCCGGCTCTACACCGCTGCGGGCGATAAACCGCACCAGGCGGGAATCGCTGGTCTGGCGCAAAAATTCCATCCGGGTATCCAGCGGCGAGCCCTGGACCTGCCCGGCTACCAGTGCCTGCATGCGGCCACTGGCAAGCTTGCGAACGCGATCGTCGTCGTCGCTCGTCGCGGCCTGCTGCAGGGCATCGAGCTGTCCGATTCGCCCCAGCGCCGCCGCCCGTACATCCGGGTGCGGGTCATCCTGCAATACAGTGACAAACACATCCTGGTCCACATCGATTTGCTCGACATGTGCCTGTCGCACTGCCGGATCCGGATGTTGCAGCTTGGATTTAAACCACATTGACTCCGTACGCCCGCCGTCACCGGCAAGCGCCCGTTACCCCGTGAGATTGAGGCGTCAGTATAACTTTACTGCCAGGCGATGGCAGCAGTGGTGTGGCGGGTTAAGTCGTTGCCAGACGGGTTGCGGCTACCTTGCCCGCACCGTAGGGTGCCCGCCGGCCCAACAGGCCCATCAGTTCGGACAGCCCCATTGGCCGGGCAAAATAGTGGCCCTGCACCATGTCGCAGCCGGCCTTGCGTACGTACTCCAGCTGCTCCTGGTCTTCGATACCGTCAGCACTTACCAGCATCCCCAGGCTATGCCCCATCGCGATAATCGTTGCGATAACGGTGCGGTCATTGGCGCCACGGCTGATGCGGTGTACGAACTCCTGGTCGATTTTCAGCCCGGCTATGGGCAGCTTGGTCAGGTGCGTCAATGACGAGAAGCCGGCGCCAAAGTTATCAATCCAGACGCCTATATCGAGCGCCTGCAGCTGCACCAGCAACTCGGCGGCGCGCCGGGTATTACGCATGATCGTTTTCTCTGTCAGCTCGAGACGCAGACAGCGCGCCGGCAGGTCATTCTCGCGCAACACTGCACCAACGGTTTCACCGATGCGCTGCTCGCGGAAATGAACACTGGCAATGTTCACGGTGGCGTAAAGGTTGCGAAAGCCGGTCGCATGCAGCTGGGTGAGGTCCTGGGCTGCCTGGCGCAGGCACCATTCATCGAATTCGACAATCAGGCCGCTCTCTTCTGCCAGCGGCAGAAACACGTCCGTGGGAATCATGCCGTAGCTGGAGTGATGCCACCGCGCCAGCGCCTCGCAGCCCACCACAGCGCCAGTCTGTGCATCAATAACCGGCTGGTAGGCCACCCGCAGCTCGTTCCTGGCCAGCGCATGACGCAGGTCATTCTCCAGCGTGAGCCGCTGGACGGCAGCATGGTCCATCGACTGGTTATAGAACTGGAAGTGATTCTTGCCTTTGTCCTTGGCCTGGAACATGGCCACGTCGGCATTCTTCAACAATGAATCAACCGTTTCGCCATCGTCAGGAAAAACGGTGATCCCGATACTTGCACCGACGACCACCTCCTGCCCGGCCAGCAGGAACGGGTCATGCAGTGCATCGAGTATGCGTTGCGCAACGACTGCAATGTCACGCGTGTCCTCTACATCTTCGAGCACGACGGTAAATTCGTCACCACCTAGCCTGGCGATCAGGTCACGTTCGACTTCGGCGTCCGGATCGATGTGATCCATCTCGCGCAGCGAATCGCGCAACCGCTGTGAGAACTCTTTCAACAGCACATCACCGGCTTTGTGGCCCAGCGTGTCGTTTACCCGCTTGAAATCGTCGAGATCGATAAAGAACAGCGCCATCTTCTGCCCGCCACGGCGGGTCCGCGCAACCGCCTCGGCCAGGAACTGCTTAAGCCGCGCACGGTTTGGCAACCGGGTGAGGCTGTCGTGATACGCCAGGTATCGCACTTCGCCATCACTGGCGCGCAGGCTGCGGCTCATGTCACGGAAGGCGCTTGCCAGCTCGCCAATCTCGTCACTGCGGTCGACGGCCAGGGTATCGGTGTAGTCGCCACTGCCGATCCGTGTAGCCTGTTCTGCCAGCTGCCTGATCGGCCGTGCCAGGCTGCGCGAAACGACGAACGCCACTAACATTCCGGCAACGGCAAACAACAACGAAGTGACAATGGCGGACAACAGGTTGTTACGCAGGCGCCGATCGCTGACGTTGCGCACGCCGGCGGTCATCGCTGCAATCTCTTCCTTGATCGGGGCCAGCGAAAGTCCTACGCGTACGCCGCCGATCGCCTGGTTGCGGTACAGGATGGGCCGGTAGACCTCCAGCGTTTCGGCGTCTATACGCACGCCGTCCAGCCTGGTGATTGCCGGCAATGCTGTACCAAAACTGGCAATTTCAACGGTGCCGTCGTGCACGACGCGCCCATCTGTATCGTGAATGGTCGCGTACAGCAGGTCGTTCTGCTCGGTCGCGCTGCGGGTAAATTCGAGCATGCTCTGCATGTCGTAGCGATACAGGCTGTTGGCAAGATTCTCCGCCAGGAACGTCGCTGTAAGCGTGCCGCGCTGCTCGACTTGCTGCAGCAGGTCCTGCTCGAGCGACGCTGCGCTGAGCTGGGTAATCTCGCGGGTGGAAACCCGAAACTGGAGAAGCAGCACAACCGACAGCGACACGACGATAGTGATGATGACGGCCAGCATCACCAGCGAGTATCGCGCCTGCAGGTTGAACTTCATCTCCGGCATTGGTCAGTTCACCAACATCAACTGGGCAAATGTGCTGCGCAGTTTCCGCAACGTTTCATGGTCGACCTCACCGAGCTCGTCAAAACGCAGCGTGCCCTGGTAGGCCTGCAGGGCGCGCGCAGCACCACTGTCTTTATCCATGCCCAGCAGGGTGCTTCTCAACGCATTTTTTATGTCTTCATCGAGATCACCACGAACCAGCTCCAGGGCGCGAGGCATTGAATCGGTCTGGTGAAAAATCACAAAGTCCTTGCGGAAAAACTCCGGCAGGCTGGAATCAGACTCCCAGTCCACATTGCTCAGTACTCCGGCATCCACGATTCGCTTGTGCACCCAGGTGGTTGCATTGATATCGCTGCCTGCAAATGCATAGCCGATGGTCCCGGCCGGCGACTGCTGTCGCGGTGTCTCCAGGGCCACGGTGCGATGACCCTCGCGGATCAGTTCGGCGGCAGGCAACAGGTGGCCAGCGGTGGAATCAGACTCGATGAATGCCAGCGTGCGCCCGGCAAGGTCACCCAGCGACGTTATATCGCCGTCACTGCGGGTGAAAAATACCGAGCGGAACTGGGGTGCGCCCTGCTTCCATTTGCGCGCGAGAATCTGGACACCGGCTGCCTCCTGCAGGTAAACGGCGTTGGCGACGTTTTCACTGACCCAGTCGATACGTCCGTCGCGCATCATGCGCGCCAGCCGCCGGCGGTCTTCTACCACCATTACATCGACACGGGTGACACCGGCATCTGCCAGAGCCGCAGCCACATAATCGGCCATCGGGCGTAATTCGGCATAGCGCCCTTCGAGGTCGGCATGAATCGCGCCCAGAACCAGCACGCGCTCCTGCGCGCTGGCAACGAGCGACCAGCCTGCGAGCAACATCGCCAGCACCAGCCGGACGGAAAAACAATGTTTCGTGATGTGCAGCATCAGCCTTCAGATAAATACAGTGTGACGCGCGTCACACTTCCGTGGCGCACGCAAAACAACGTCTGGCTGATTGTAGAAATACTGCTAGATAAGGTGCGTTAAGTTGATCACGTTTTGATGATTATTGTTGTATTTCAGTGTGAAAACCCGACAGATAGGCCTTGCCGCTGCCGACCTCGACCAGCCGGAACTGGCCGTCGGCTGCAAGCATCAAACGCACCTCTGCAGGAAGCAGCAACGGGCGCCGAAAACGCACATCAAAATGGTAAGGAGCAGACAGCCGATCCCGCAAGGCCGTCATTGTGCGCCCGAGGCTCCACATGCCGTGGGCAATCGGTGCACGGAACCCGAACGGCCGGGCGGTAATCGCTGACAGGTGAATGGGATTGTAGTCCCCCGACACTGCCGCATACTGTCGTCCGATGCCGGGGCCGGCCTGCCAGGCAGCCACTTCATCGAACCCGTCTGTTGCCTGGCGCTTTAGTCGTTCACCACGCCCGCTACCCGGCAAGCGGGCGAAAAACCGGCTCTCGCCGGTCCAGGCAGTTGTGCCATCAACAATCGCGCTGGTCTCCATCACCATTTCCATACCGCGAGATGTACGCTCGGGTCGTACCAGCCGGGCAACCAGCTGCATGGTGGCATTCACCGGAATGCTGCGATAAACGTTGATGCTGTTACCAAGATGCACCAGTCCCGTTGCCCGCAACGGAAACTCGGGCCGGGTCAGGATTGAAAGATGCAGCGGTGCTGCCAGCACGTGCGGATAGGTTGGCGGCAGACCCTCGTCAGGCGGATGCCCCATGAGACGGGCAAAAGCCGCCAGCCTGCCGGCATCGGCCGAGACACTTTTTGCGATCGCACTGATTTGCGGCACGACCGGTTCACCGCCGGGCCGTCGCATCCGCGGCGCAAGCGCACGCAGGTAACGTGGCAGCAGTGGCGGAAGTCGATCGAACTTCAGTTCGAGCGACAAATCAGCCTTTCAGCGCTTCGATCTTGGCCACGTAACGCCGCATAGCCTCTTCGGCAGTCAATCCCTTGAGCCCGGACCAGGCGTCAAACTTGGCACCGCCGACAAAATCGAAGCCACCCGGCCGCTCACCGCTGACATCGCCGATCGTAGCCTGCTTGTACAATGAATAGAGCTCGAGCATATCTTCATTGGCCGGACGCCTGCTCAGGCTCTTGGAGGCCACTGCTGCGGCTTCAAACTGTTCTTTTAAGTCTTCTGACATCTGACTATCCTCGCACAAATTCACTGTGTACCGGCAACCGTGATTGCGGGCACTCAGGGACTGACCACACTGTCGATAATGATTGCGGCCTGGCCGCTGCTTGCCACGACGCGGCTGCCGGCAAAGTCGCCTGGCTGCGCAGCCGGCGTGCCGCCGATAGCCACACGCGCCACGACTTCGACGCTCGGGTGTGCCGAGAGCACCCTACCGGGCACCATCGCATCAGCATCTGAAAGCACGACTCGCACCGGCAGGTCGGCAACCGTCTTACGCACCACGGCTAGTGGCGGACCCGGCATGTCGACCTGTCGCGCCAGTATGAACACCGGCACGTTGGGGCCAACCCGGGCTGCCAGCTCACTGGTCAGTGAAACATGCAAACTCAGACCGTCCGCTGCAACAGGAACTTCTGCGGGCGCAGTTGTCGCACCGCCCAGCATCGCATCAGCAGCGGCAATCTGTTCACGCAGTACGCTGGCAACTTCCTCGGGTGGCCCGGCCGCAAGCAGGCGCTGCCAGCGGTCGCGCGCCTGCCGCGGGCGACCACTTTCGAGCGCCGCAAGCCCGCCATACCACAAGGCCTTGGTGTCATTGGGTGCAATGGTCAGCGCCTGCTCGAACAGTGCCGCTGCTTCATCGTCGATCACCCCGCCCCGGGCCATAGCCAATGCTTCAGCGTAACCGGTAATAGCGTGCACATCGGTATCGTTACCGAGCTGGCGCGCGCGACCATAGGCGTCAACAGCGTCCGGAAAGCGCCCCATCACAACGTACGAACGGCCAAGCATCAGCCAGCCTTCCGCATCGTCCGGCACCGCCTGCAGTCGTGCCTCCAGTTGCACTACCGCCTGTTCGATCGACGGCGCGGCGGCATCGTCATGTGCCGCAGCAACGGCAGGGATCGCCGACTGATCCCAGCGCCAGTTGCTCCAGGAAAAATACAAAATCGCTGCAGTCAACGGCAGCAATGCAACGACTACCCCGGCGGACACGGGCGCGCTGTCCTCACCGCGCGTCAGCGGCAGCACGAGAATGGCCAGTGCTGCAATGACCATTGCTCCGGCGAGTACGACGAATACTGGTGGTGGCATCACTCCTCCGCTGCCCCGGCTCCGAGCGTTGCGTAACGCCTTACAACCACGGCGACGATTGCCAGGCCAACCAGCAGCAAGGCAACCGGCCCCAGCCACAAGGCCCAGGTACGCGGCGTAAACGCCGGCCGGTAGCGCACGAAATCTCCATAGCGTGCGACCATGTATTCAAGAATCTCGTCGTCTGATGCGCCGTCGAGGAGCATCTGGCGCACCTGTTGACGCAGGTCACCGGCAAGGCCCGCGGTCGAGTCGGCAATTGACTGGTTCTGGCAAACCAGGCAACGCAACTCGTTACTCAACTTCAGGTATCGCGCCTGCAGTTCCGGGTCCGGCAGCGCTTCCTTGTTATCGATTGCCATCACCGGCGTCAACAACAGCAGGCCCGTCAGCAAAATCAGCACCTTCATCCGCTTTCCCCGCTGAGCAATCGAATGCGCGGTAACAACTTCGTGCGCCAGACCTCGTTGTCGAGCGGCCCGATGTGCTTGTAGCGCACGACTCCCCCGGCATCGATCAGAAATGTTTCCGGCGCACCATAGACGCCCCAGTCGATAGCCACAGTACCTTCACCATCGAAACCACTGGCAAGATAGGGATCGCCCAGCTGCTCAAGCCACGCGATGGCCTGGTCACGGTCGTCTTTGTAGTTCAGTCCATAAATCGGGACGCCGGACTGCGCCAGCTGCAGCAGGAAGTCATGCTCCTGGCGGCAGCCCGCACACCATGTGGCCCAGACGTTGAGCAACGAAACACCGCCCTGCAGCTGTTCCGTCGTCAGCCGAACGTCAGGGTCGCGCAAGCCGGGCAGGTCAAACTGCGGAGCGGGCTTGCCGATCAGTGGCGACGGGATTTCCGTCGGATTCAGCTTCAGCCCGGTCCAGAAAAACACCACCAGGATTGCAAACAGCGTGGCCGGGACGATCGTGCGTATCATGCGCGCTCGGTCGCTCCGCCGGCTGCCGGCAGCTGCGCGCGGGCCTTGCGGTAACGCCTGTCGCTCGCGGCGATGGCGCCACCGATCAGCATAACCAGAGCACCCAGCCAGATAAAACGAACCAGCGGCTTGACCTGGAACCGCATGCTCCATGCCCCGTCGCCCAGAGGTTCACCCATCGCCACGTACAGGTCGCGACGTACGCTGGCATCGATGGCCGATTCGGTCATCGCATTGGTTTGCACAAGGTACACGCGTTTTTGTGGCGACAGCGTTGCTATCAGCTCGTTGCCCTGGCGCACCTCTACCGTGGCCTCCTCAGCGCGCCAGTTCGGGCCAGTTACCGGCCCGATACCCAGCAGTTTGAAATTGTAGCCACGCATCTCGACCGATTCGCCGGGTCGCAGACTCACATCGCGCTCGTCGCTGTACGCAGACGTAACCACAATACCCAATGCGACTATTCCGATACCGGCGTGAGCCAGCACCATCCCGGTGACGCCGCGGGGCAATTTGCTGATGCGACCCATTTGCTTCCACCGGCTGACTATCTCGGTTACAACCGATGCAAGAATCCAGAAAGCGGTACCAATGCCCATCGCCGTGAGCGCACCGCCGCTGCGATACAGGAAAAGCGGAAAAACAATGGCCGCAACCAAACCCACCCAGAACGGCCACTTCAGCTGCTGCTGCAAGTGCCCTTTGGCGGTTTTTCTCCACCCGGCGTGCATGCCCACACCAACAAGAACCAGCAGTGGCCACATCGGCAGGAGAAAGTACATTTCGAACCACGGCGGCCCGACCGATACCTTGCCAAAACCCAGGGCATCGTGAAGCAGCGGATACAGCGTGCCGCTCAGCACCACCAGCGTAGCCACGACCAACAGCATGTTGTTCAGCAGCAGAAAGGTCTCGCGAGACGCGAGCGCAAACCCGCTTTGTTTGGCAACCATGCGTGGCGCACGCCAGGCGTAGAGCAATAACGACCCGAGCACCACAACAACCATGTAAATCAAAATGAATCGGCCCCGTTCCGGATCGCTGGCAAATGCGTGCACCGAAACCAGGATGCCCGAACGCACCAGGAAAGTGCCGAGCAGGCTCAGGGAGAATGCCGACACCGACAACAGTAGCGTCCAGCTGTAAAACAGCCCGCGCTTTTCAGTTACGGCAAGCGAGTGAATCAAGGCAGTACCGACCAGCCACGGCATGAACGAGGCGTTCTCGACCGGGTCCCAGAACCACCAGCCGCCCCAGCCCAGCTCGTAATAGGCCCACCAGCTGCCCAGCGCGATACCACCGGTAAGAAAAGCCCATGCGGTAGTGGTCCACGGCCGCACCCAGCGCGCCCAGGTCTGATCGATGCGCCCCTCCAGCATCGCCGCGACAGCAAATGCGAACGCCACGGAAAACCCGACATAGCCGACGTACAGCATCGGCGGATGCAGGACCAGTGCAGGGTCCTGCAGCAACGGGTTCAGGTCACGACCGTTGGCGGCAGCCGGTATCAGCCGCGCGAACGGGTTGGAGGTACTCAGCATGAACAGCATGAAGCCGGACCCCACCATTCCCATGACGCCCAGCACCCGTGCGACAAAACGATCTGCCAGCGACGAGCTGAATGCAGCAACAGCGATCGTCCATGCTGCCAGTATCAGTGACCACAGCAGCAGCGAACCCTCATGGGCGCCCCAGACGGCGGCAACCTTGTACGGCGTCGGCAACGCGAGGTTGGAGTTTTGCGCGACATACAGGACGGAAAAATCGTCCTGCAGAAATGCAGTGGTGAGTATGGCAAAGGCTATTGCGACAAAAACGAACTGACCCGCTGCCGCTGACTTTACCGCCGCAATCAACGGCGCTCGCGCACTGATGCCACCTGCAATTCCCAGCACAAACTGCGCTACTGCCAGCAGCATCGCGATGATAAGCGCGACTTGTCCGATTTCAGGCAGCATTACTGTTCCGACGCAATGCTGCCGGGATGACCGGAGCCCTCGAGGGCTTCGGCAAGTTCCGGTGGCATGTAGTTTTCGTCGTGCTTGGCCAGCACCTCTTCGGCCATGAACACGCCGCTTTCATTCAGCTTGCCGCGCGCGATGATGCCCTGCCCCTCGCGAAACAGGTCGGGAAGGATTTTTGAATAGGCGACGGTTACCTGGTGCGAATTGTCCGCCAGTGCAAAGCTGACATCGATGCTGCCGGGCTCGCGCTCGACCGTGCCGGGTACCACCAGCCCACCAATGCGGAAAGCACGCGCAACCGGCGCCTCGCCCGATTCGATCTGCGCGGGGGTGTAGAAATAAAGCATGTTCTCCTTGAATGCCTGCATCGCCAGCGCTGTTGCCACACCGGCCCCGGCCAGCACCAGGCCAACGCCCCACATTCGTCGTTGTCTCGGTGTCATTGCGTGCTCCTCAGCCGTTCACGGCCGCGCTCGATGGCAAGGCGATGGTTACGCCGCGCCAGGTAGACATTCAGCAACAGCACGACCACGGTCAGGCCAAACGCCGACCAGACGTACTCTGCATAACCCCCCATCTCAATAAACTCTTGCAACTTTATGATACTCCTAGTTTTTCAGCTGCCCAGCGCTTGTGCCACTCGCGCTCCAGCACCTCACCGCGCACGCGTACCATGAGCACAGCCGCGAAATACAGCTTGAAGCCTATGGCCATGACCAGCAGCGGCACCAGCATGGCCGGATCGCGTACAGACGGCGCACCCAGCTTGGCGATCGAGGCCGGCTGGTGCAGCGTTGTCCACCATTCTACGGAATAGTGGATGATTGGCACATTCACGACGCCGACTATCGCCAGCAGGCCTGCCGCACGATCGGCCCGGCCGCGCTCGTCAATTGCCGAATGCAGCGCGATGTAGCCCAGGTAAAGAAACAGCAGAACCAGCTCGGAAGTCAGCCGCGCATCCCAGACCCACCAGGTGCCCCACATTGGCTTGCCCCAGATCGCCCCGGTTGCCAGCGCCAGAAAGGTGAACCAGGCGCCAATCGGCGCGCAGGATGCGGCAACCGCATGCGCCAGCTTGATCCGCCAGATCAACCCGACTGCGGCTGCCGATGCCATCACGACGTAGACAAACAATGACATCCAGGCGCTGGGTACGTGGACATAAATAATGCGAAAGCCGTCGCCCATCTGGTAATCCGCCGGCGCAATCACCAGCCCGCCGTAGGCGCCGGCCAGCAGCAACAGCAAGGCGCTGCCGGCAAACCAAGGCGTCAACATGCCGGCCAGGCGGTAAAAGTGCGGCGGTGACGCCAGCTTATGAATGAATGTCGGTAGAAACTTCAATCGAGACTGATCCTCAATGCCGCCGCAACTGCGAGCGGACCCAATGTCAAAGCCAGTGCCAGTATTGCCCCGAGCAGATACAAAACGCCCCCCGGCTCCTCGCCAAAAGCCGCAAGGTCGGTTGCCCGGGCGCCGAAAATTAGCACCGGTACGATCAGCGGCACAACCAGGATAGACAGCAGCAACCCACCGCGACTCAACCCCACTGTCAATGCGGCGGCAATGGCGCTGATGACCACCAGCGTCGGGGTACCCAGCAGCAGGCTGAGCATCATAGTCGGAATACCCGCGGTTGGCATCGCCAGCGCTATTGCCAGCATCGGTGACAGCAGCACCAGTGGCAGGGCCGACAGGGTCCAGTGCGCCAGCAATTTGCCGAAAACCAGCGTCATCAGCGGCTGGCGGCTGATCGCCATCTGCTCGAGTGTGCCGTCGGCCAGGTCGGGCCGGAACAGGCTCTCCTGTCCGAGCAAAACCGCGAACAGCGCGGCAACCCAGATGATGCCCGGCGCGATGCGCCCCAGCAGCGCCGCATCGGGACTCAACGATAGTGGAAACAGCAGCGTGACAGCGACGAAAAATATCACCGGGTTGGCGAGCTCGCCCCAACGCCGCAGGGCGACGCGGAAATCACTCTGCCACTGGGCAATAATTGCACGCAAAACCTCGGTCATGACGACAGGTTGACCTTCACGACGTCATCGCCATCCAGGTCCAGATGCGTGCTCAGGATGCAGACTCCTCCAGCGGCCGTGTGCTCGCGCACCCTCGCCAGCCCCCAGTCGCGTCCGTCGGCATCAAGATTGGCGAACGGCTCGTCGAGCAACCACAGCGACGCGCCGGAACTGAATACCCGCAACAGCGCCACACGTCGTTTCTGCCCGGCGGAAAACGCCCTGACTGCCAGGTCAACCAGGTGGCCTATGCCGGCTTTCTCGAGATCCGCTGCGGCATTGCCGGCTTCCCGGCCCTGCAGGCGGCGTGCCAGCTCCAGGTTTTCGCGGGCCGTCAGTTCCGGCCTCAGGCCTTCGCGGTGACCCAGCCATGCAAGCTCGGAATGAAACGCGCCGGCATCGGCCTCAATCCGGCGACCACGCCACAGTACCTGACCGGATTCGGGCCGGGTCAGCCCGCACATCACCCGCAGCAGCGTGGTCTTGCCAACACCATTGCGCCCGGTAATGTGTACGATCGACCCAGGCGCCGCGGAAAACGACACGCCCGCCAGCAGGCGCCGGTTCCCCCGCCACAGTTCGAGCGCCTCTGCTGTCAGCCCCTCATTCATAGTGGGGCGGGAGTATCTCACGTATCATGACACCAATAACGGAGGAAACTGATGCGCAATATACAGCTGCTCGCCGCACTTGGCCTCGTCGCCTGCGCAACGCCGGTCCAGCAGGACCTGCTGCCGGAGCAATCCACCGGCAACTGCATTTCCAGTCCATCCTGGGCGAATGCGGCCAGCCGTGGCGCCGTAGTGTTTGACTCCAGCTGCGCCTATTGCCATCAGCAGGATGGTGGCGGCATTTCCGGGCGCGTCCCGGCGCTGGCGGGCAACGAGCCACTGGTAGCTGACCCGGCGCGGGGCATACGCATGATTCTGGTAACCCAGTCGCCGGCTGCACGATTGCATGGCATGGAGGTCAACGATCTGGTCGCCACCCTCGGTCACCTCGACCCAAACGCTATTGCTGACGTGATGACCTACGTCGGCAGCAGCTGGGGCAATTGTGGCAGGCAGGTATCGATTAACGAAGTAACCGGAGTTGCATCCGAACTCGAGCAATAAAAAAGCCCCGCGTTACCGCAGGGCTTTTGTAGAAAACCTGAAAGCTTCAGGTGCGGCGTCGTAGCGCACCGATACCCATCAGTGCTGAGCCAAACAGCCATACCGCAGCCGGGATCGGAACCACTTTCTTGAAGGTCACCTGGCCGCGAATTTCGCCAGCGGGAAACGCGGCGGTATGCAGGTTGATATACCAGAGGTTGTTCAGCAGGTCGCCTTCCTGTACGTCGGAGAGCATGGCCGAACCGATCAGCGGGCTGAGATCGCCGCCACTGTTGGCAATGATATCTACCTCAATACCGGCCGTGTCACCAGGCGCTGCGGGCCCGTGAAAATGCGCAACCGTCAAGCCGCCTGACAGACCATCGAACAGGATCGCCCAGGTCAGCACGTTGGTGTCGGTGTTGTACAGCATCGCGGCACTGCCGAGACCACCGCTGGTGGTACCGGCCTGGTCGCTGTTAATCGTTGCATTGAGCGCGACCAGCGCGGCAGAACTTACGCCCGGCAGCAAAAAGAGCGCCGTGGCGGCTATCAAGACTATGCGTTTCATGGGACCCCCGTCCTGTGCCGCATTCGGCGACACTTGCTGACGAGTGTAGTCCCCGCGTAGCCGCGGTGCAATTTGACATATTCCATGGCATGTTATCAGCCGCATATACCGCTGGTTACGCACCACCGGGAGCTTTACGGCGCCCGGGTGCCTTGCCGTCGGTTCTTTACTACCATGCCCATCCCCGCCTTTATCTTAATGAGAGCAAAATCAATGTACCGACTACTCCTGTCATTTGTGATATTCGCCGCGGCCATGATCGGTGGCTGCGAAAGTCGCACAGCGCCCGCCGGTGTGGCTAACGATAGCGCAGCGCAAGCTGACGAAGCCGACAAGAAAGACGAAGCGGAAGAAAAGAAAACCATCGCCGAAGTTACCGAGAACAGCGATCGCGTTGACGGCCTGTTCACGTTGTTTCGCGACCGCGAGGACGGGACCGTTTACATGGCGGTGCAGCCCGACCAGCTGAACCAGGAATACATTTATTTTGCTCACACCACGAATGGTGTCGTCGAAGGCGGTCACTTCCGTGGCGCGTACATTGGTAACAGCGTTTTCTCACTCAAGCGCCACTACAAGCGACTCGAGTTTGTTGGCGAGAACACGAGCTTTTATTTCGACCCCGACAGCCCGCTGTCACGCGCCGCTGATGCCAATATCAGCCCGGCAGTGCTCGCAGTGCAGGAAATAGTCGCCGAAGACGAAAAAACGGGCGAGGTTCTTATCAAGCTCGATGACGTGCTGCTGAAAGAGAAACTGCAGCAGGTAAAACCAACGCCGGACCCGGATGCCAAGCCGAAAGACGGTTTTACGCTTGGAACCCTGAGCGAATCACGCAACAAAATTGTCGCTGTAGATAACTATCCGAAAAACACGGCACTAACTGCCGAGTATGTTTACGAAAACCCGGCGCCAGTTGTCCGCGGAGAGGAAGACATTACCGACAGCCGCGCCGTGAGCATCCGCGTGCAGCATACCTTTATCGCCATGCCCGATAACGACTACCAGCCACGCCTGGACGACTATCGTGTCGGCTACTTCGCCTCGCGGGTCACCGACCTGACCACGCGCAGCAACACGCCTTACCGCGACCTGATCGCGCGCTGGCACCTGGTGAAAAAGAATCCGGATGCGGATGTTTCCGACCCGGTCGAGCCGATTACCTGGTGGATCGAGAACACGACGCCGATCGAGTACCGTGACCTGATCCGCGACGCTGCGCTGGCATGGAACTCCGCCTTTGAAAAAGCGGGGTTCAGTAATGCTGTCGCTGTAGAGATTCAGCCCGATGACGCCGACTGGGATGCCGGCGATATTCGTTACAACGTCTTACGCTGGACATCCTCGCCAAACCCGCCGTTTGGTGGCTATGGCCCCAGCTTCATCAATCCACGTACCGGGCAGATTATCGGCGCCGACGTGATGCTCGAGTACTCATTCCTGACCAACCGGCTGCGTCGGCAGCGCGTGCTGCAGGAAATCAGCGGTCAACAGCCACAGGCTATTGGCCATGGCCAGCACGCCTTTTGCTCGCTGGGTAACGGCATGCAGTTGAGTAACCTGTTCGGCATGCAGGCGCTCGACGCCTACGGCGCCGGCACGGAACTGCAGCAACAGCTGATCCACGACTCGATGCATTACCTGATCCTGCACGAGATTGGCCATGCACTGGGCCTGAACCACAACATGAAGGCCACGCAGTTGCTCGATGAACCCTTCGATGCGCTGCAAGTAGCCGAAAACGGTCTGTCCGGTTCGGTGATGGATTACCCGGCGCTGAACGTCGCGCCGCCCGACGAAGAACAGACGCTGTTCTATTCAACCAGTCCGGGCCCGTACGACGACTGGGTGATCGAATACGGCTATTCCCCTGCAGTCGATGATGCCGACGAAGAGCGCGAGCGACTGGCTGAAATCCTGGCACGTTCGGTCGAACCGCAGCATGCGTTCGGCAACGATGCCGACGACATGCGTAACCCCGGCAAAGCAATCGACCCGCGGGTCAATATCTATGACATGAGCTCGGACGGTATCGGCTATGCCGTGAAGCGACTGGAGCAGCTTGATGAGGTACTGGCCGGCCTGCCGGAGCGACACACTGAATCGTGGCAGGCACTGCACGACGGTTTCCTGATAATGATGGCCGAATATGCACGCTCCAGCGCGGTTGTTTCGCGTTATATCGGTGGCGTTTATGTCGACCGCACGCCGCCGGGACAGGTTTCCGGCAGCGCACCGTTTACACCTGTCAGCTATGCCGATCAGCAGCGTGCCATGCGGGCGCTTGAGACTCACCTGTTTGGCCCCGATGCGCTGGCCGGCAGCCCGGAACTGTTCACCCACCTGCAGCAGCGCCGTCGTGGCTTCGATTTCTGGGACAAGACCGAAGACCCGAAGCTGCATGAGTGGCAGCTGGCCGCACAAAAGGGTGTGCTCGATCACCTGCTGCACCCGAACGTGCTCAAGCGCATAACCGATTCGCGCCTGTACGGTAACCAGTACGAACTGGCCGCGTTCATGGACGATCTCACTGATGCTGTGTTTGCCGCGGATGCCCGCAGCGACGTCAACAGCGTGCGCCAGAACCTGCAGCTGGAATACATCAATAGGCTGGCCGCGATGGTTACGGGCGACAAGAAGAGCTCGTATGACTACCCATCGCAGTCCATGGCGCTGTATCAACTGGACCAGGTGCGACGACTGCTGCGTGGCAAGACCGATGGCAACGACGAAACCATGGCGCACACCCAGCACATCCTGTTTGTCATAGACACGGCGCTGGATACGCGAGGCGCCTGACGCACATGGTTTGCCGTCGCATTGAAATCGTGAGCGAACAATGGTGACGCACCATGCTGGCCTCGACAGCGAGCAGCTGGAGCACTATCGCAGCGACGGTTTCGTGGTGCTGGAAAGCGTATTGCCGCAGGCATCGCTCGATACCATACGCGCGGCGGCGCTGGGCATTGTCGAAGACTTTGACGTCGACCGGCACCGGTCGGTTTTTTCAACGCGGGATCGTGACACCGGCAGGGACAGCTACTTTGTCGAGTCTGCCGAGGCAGTGCACTGCTTCCTCGAGGAAGACGCGCTCGATGCTGACGGCAGTCTGAGTCGGCCAAAGCACCTGGCTGTCAACAAGATCGGCCATGCCATGCACGACCTGGTGCCCGCATTTTCCGAATTCTGCCGCCAGCCGGTTTTTACCGCGATTCTGCACAGCCTCGCGCTGGCACCCGCCGCGCTCTGGCAGACCATGTACATCTTCAAGCAGCCACACATTGGCGGCGAGGTCCGCTGGCACCAGGATGCCAGCTATCTCATTGCCGACCATCCCGGGGTGGTTGGTTTCTGGATTGCGCTGGAGGATGCACACCTGGGCAACGGCTGCCTGTGGGTGCAGCCGGGCGGCCAGAATCAGCCATTAGGCGAAGTCTACGAGTGGAATCACGCGGCCGGAAAAGGCGTGCTGCGCACGCTGGAGAAACTGCCCACGCCTTCGGCCGATGAAGCGGTCGCCCTGGAAGTGCCGGCCGGCAGCATAGTCGTGTTCGACGACCACCTGCCCCACTACAGTTCGCAGAATACTTCCGCGCAGTCACGCCATGCCTTTACGATGCACTTCAGCCGGCAGGACTCGAGCTGGTCGCAGGCAAACTGGCTGCAGCGCCGGCGCCTGCCACCTTTTACCCTCGGCGATAAACAGAGCTGACAAAAGAATGGGGCGACCTGTCTACCCGGATTTTGCCTGCCGCATCTGACAGGGAATATAATTTCGACAAGTTGGCTTTCAGCACTGGTCGCCGCTCCGTCTCGACCGGTACCTCAATGAGTATCTGGACAACACCATGAACCGAATCTGCTACCTGGCCATCCTGCCTTTGTGTCTCTCGCTGATCGCCTGTCAGTCAAAACCCGTCGATACATCACAGGACATGACCGCAGCGGCGCCATCTCAGCATGCTGAAGTTGCCGAACGGATTTCAGTAACAGGATTCAGCGGGCCGGAATCTGTACGCTACGATCCCGAGCTGGATGTATATTTTGTTGGTAACTTCAACGGCGAGTCTTCCGGCGACTCCAACGGCTTCGTCTCAAAAATGTCTCCGGCCGGCGAAATCATCGAACTAAAGTTTATGCAGGGCGGCGACTACGCACCACTGCATGGCGCCCGCGGCATGTATGCAGACAAAAATGGCTTATGGGTAGTCGATGCCCTGGGTGTTCATTTGTTCGATCGCATCAGCGGTGCGCAACTCGGCTTTGTCGACTTGTCATCATTTGACCCGGGGTTTCCCAACGACGTAGTGCGTGGTCCGGATGGTGCGTTATATGTGACCGACACCGGACAGGCTGTTGTGTACCGGATCGTGGATGGGACAGCCACCGTCGCGACCAGCACAGCGATGAGGCCCAACGGTATTACCTTCAATCCGGAAACCGGCCGGCTGCTGCTGGCGCCCTGGAGCGACGGCGATGCATTGGTCGAATGGGATATTGCTGACGGGTCGTTCACCGAGTTGCCGGCGTTTTCCGGCGGCAGCAACTACGATGGCGTCGAGGTTGTTGATGGACAAATCATCACGGCAAGCCAGGGTGACACCAGTCTGCACATTCTCACCGACGGTACCGACCGGTCTGCGATAAAACTGCCCGGAAAGCCGGCCGATATCGCCATCGATACCCGCCGCCAGCGTGTTGCTGTTCCTTATGTTTCGCTGCATCAGGTCGACATTATTCCGTTGGAACCCTACCTGGCACCGTAACTGCCTGCTTGGCTACCACTAACGATGCTGCGGCGAGCAGTGGGTCTGCCCCGCTCCCTTCCGTGAGGCATCGTCAGTCATTGAACTGGAATACCTCCTCCATCGGGCGATCAAAAGTGCGTGCAATACGGAACGCCACTTCCAGTGACGGCGAGTATTTGCCTTTTTCTATTGCCACGATGGTTTGCCGGGTTACGCCGACAAGATCTGCCAGTGCCTGCTGCGTCATTTCGTCATGCTCGAATCGCAGCGCGCGTACCCGGTTGGTGATGGAACTCTTTACGCGGCCCACGTCACATGCCCCGGCGGTAGTAATAGAGTTGCAGCAGATAGCGCCATAACTCGGCACCGACAAAGTGCAGAATCAGCGTGTTCAGGGCGATGACCAGGCTTTCGGTAGCCAGCGCGATGATCACCGTGGCAATGACGCCAAAAAACAATATGTAGGCGGAAAAGTAACTGGCACGATAGAGTATTGCCTTGTCACGCTCGTCTTCGGGTGGCGCGTCTGCCGACTCGTTGGCTAACGCGGCACGCGCGACGATAAAGGCCTGCACCACGATCTCGAGAATAATGGTGAGCGCGACCGCTGCCAGCAGCAGCATGCCGACCCCTGCCAGTCCGGCGAAGACCCCAGTGCTGAAATCGTAGACCCGCGAGAAGTAATAGCCCCACACCAGCGCGGTAGTGACAAAGCTCGCGACAATGCTCTTTTCCTGGAATGACACGGTGGGCGCTCCCCTATAAAGTTTATTAGACACAATGTCTAGTATACTTTACCTTTTGACTCTGTCAAGTCTAATTGACATGCCCTTTCCCCGGCCAGGTATCGAAGGAGTTTTACTGGTTATATAGCCGGGCAGCGGTCAGATGATAGTGCCGGCCGGGATGGTGACGTTTTTTGGAATAACCACGATGCCGTCGCGGATAAAGTAGTTATCACTGTCTGCCTCGCGAACGCCCGACTGATTGGCAATGGTGCAGCCTTCGCCGATGCAGACATTACGATCGACGATGGCGTTCTCTACATGCGCCCCGGCACCGACGCCAGGGTGGTCCGGCCCCGTAGCGATTTCACGCTCGTGCCGTTTGGTCCAGGGATAGTAATCAGCTCCCATCAAAACTGAATTGCGGACAACGGCATCGCGCCCGATCACGGTACGCAGCCCGATTACCGAATTGCTGATTTCAGCGTTCTCGATCGCGCTGGCTTCTGCAATGATCGAACGACTGATCCGGGCCGACTGGAACTTGGCCGGCGCCAGCATACGTGCGTTGCTGTACAGCGGCGCGCGCGCGTTGAACATGTCGAAATCCGGGTGATCTTTCGCCAGCATCAGGTTTGCTTCATAAAACGAGCGGATGGTGCCGATATCGCTCCAGTAGCCGGAAAACGGGTAACTGACAACACGCATGTCGTCGATGGCCGACGGAATTATCTGCTTGCCGAAGTCATGTGCATCCGGGCTGGCATCAAGCAGCTCCTGCAGCACACCCTGACGGAACACATAAATTCCCATCGACGCGAGGTAGACACGTCCAGCCTGCTGCATGGCGGGCGACACATTACTTTCCAGCCCGTCCAGCTTATCGGCCGGCGGTTTTTCGTGAAAGCCGTTAATACGCCAATTCGACCCCGTGGACAGGATGCCAAGTGCCGGCGCCTGCCCGGCGGTGACCGGTATCGTTGCCACGGTAATATCCGCCTCGGCCTGTTCGTGGTGCGCCAGCAGCTTTGCGTAGTTCATTGAATAAAGCTGGTCGCCCGACAGCACGAGCAGATGACGGTAACTGTAGCTGTCGAGGTGCTTGCCACTCTGTCGCACCGCATCGGCGGTGCCCTGGAACCAGTCTTTTGAAGCGGCCGTCTGTTCTGCTGCCAGGATGTTGACGAAACCGCGGCGGAAGCGGTCGAAGGAATAGGTGGTGGAGATGTGGCGGTTGAGGCTGGCGGAGTTGTACTGCGTCAGCACAAACATCCGGTGGATATTGGAATTGATGCAATTGGAAATTGGTATGTCGATCAGGCGGTACTTGCCGGCCAGCGGCACGGCCGGTTTGCAGCGATGCATGGTCAGCGGAAACAGCCGCGACCCGGCACCGCCACCCAGAATTACGCAGATCACATCATCCATAGCTTTCCCCAACCCCTGACCAGACTGAGTATAAAACAGCTGGGGTAGCGATCGCGGGGTTTGGTGCCCGGGGCCGGAGTCGAACCGGCACAGCCAATTATGGCCGGCGGATTTTAAGTCCGCTGCGTCTACCAGTTCCGCCACCCGGGCTGGGGAGAAAGATTGGAGGCCAGGGTCGGAATCGAACCGGCGTACACGGCTTTGCAGGCCGCTGCATAACCACTCTGCCACCTGGCCGTTAAATCTCCGCGTCGGCAGAAGGCGCGGAGCCGGGAGTTTAGCACTCCAGTCAATCGGGGCTGAAGTCGCCAGCCTTGTTTGCGGGCTTCAGGCATTCGCGGCTGAAGCCGCCCCTGCAGGTGAAAGCCGCTCCGGCATTAAAAGGCCCCGGAACCGTGCTGGTTCCGGGGCCCGGAATCTGGAGCGGGAAACGAGACTCGAACTCGCGACCCCGACCTTGGCAAGGTCGTGCTCTACCAACTGAGCTATTCCCGCTGCGGCCGACCATCTTAGCGGCCGTTATAGGGCTGTCAAGCGCCTGCGTCTCCCTGGCCCTGACTGCCGTCCTCCGCGCCAGTCACGGCCTCGGGATCGACGATGGCCGGCCACGCCGCGCGCAGGTAGACGAACATGGACCACAGCGTCAGCGCCGCAGCGATCAGCAGCAGAATGACCCCGTATTCATAGATTTCGACGCCAGCAATAGGCCGGCGGTACAGCAGCAGGAATATGGCAATAACCTGGACGATGGTTTTTATCTTGCCAATTGCCACCACAGCCACTTTCTGCCGCGCGCCCAGCAGCGCCATCCACTCGCGTATGGCCGACACCGCGATCTCGCGGCCGACAATAATCGCCGAAGAAATGGCAACCACGGCGCCAAACAACCCGTCATGGGCGAAGACAATCAGAATCAGCGCAACCGACACAATCAGCTTGTCCGCCACCGGGTCGAGGAAAGCGCCGAAATGGGACGTCTGGTTGAGACGCCGCGCAAGATAGCCATCGAGCCAGTCGGTCAGACCGGCGAGCAGAAAGAGCAATGCCGATACAGCCTTGCCCCATTCCCCAAAAAAGAAGATGACCACAAACAGCGGTATCAGGGCCATGCGGCCCAGCGTCAATAGCGTTGGAATATTCAGCTGTGGTCGCACTTATTCTGTTCCGTGAAAAGTCTCGTATATTGTCGCGGCAAGCTTGCGGCTAATGCCGTGCACCTCTGCCAGGTCTTCGACACCGGCACGCGTGACACCCTGCAGTCCGCCAAAATGCTTCAACAGTTCGCGCCGGCGTTTCGGGCCCAGGCCCGGAATCGACTCCAGCACCGACCCGGTGCGTGCCTTTGCCCGCCGCGAACGGTGACCGCTGATAGCAAAACGATGCGCTTCATCCCTGACCTGCTGTATCAGGTGCAACGCCGGTGAGTCGGCCGGCAGTATAGTGGGACGATCCTGCCCCAACAAGATCAGCCGCTCATCGCCCGGTCGACGGTCGCTGCCCTTGGCAACGCCAACGATCTGGACGCTATCGAGCTGCATCTCCTCAAGCACTTTTGCCGCTTCAGCCACCTGGCCCTTGCCACCATCGACGAACAGCACATCAGGCAACGGTGCCTCACCCCTGCGGATTCGCGTGTAGCGTCGCTGCAACGCCTGGTTCATGGCGCCATAGTCGTCACCCGGGGTTACCCCCTTTATGTTGAAACGGCGGTACTCACTTTTGTGTGCCCCTTCCGGCCCGAACACGACGCAGCTTGCCACCGTTTCCTCACCGCCGGTGTGGCTGATATCAAAACATTCCAGCCGGGTCGGGGTTTCCTCAAGGTCCAGAGCGTCTTTCAACGCATCGAACTGGTTGGCAAGGCTGGCTGCTGATGCAACCCGGAGCTGCAGCGCATGGCGTGCGTTAGTCGAGGCCATTTCGAGCCAGCGCGCACGGTCACCCCGCACGCGGTGCTTGATCTGCACCCGGTGCCCGGCTCGTTCACTGATAACTTCCAGCAGCGGTGCGTGTTCCTGCAATTCATCGCTGACAATAATTTCAGCCGGCGCTTCGCGCCCCAGGTAATATTGCGAAATAAACGAAGAAAGCACGTCGGCCGACCCTGCCTGCGCAGCACTGCGGGGGTAAAAGTTGCGGCTGCCCAGGTTACGCCCGCCGCGGATAAACATCACCGCCACGCTGAAGTGACGGCCTTCGGCAGCTGCAGCGACCACATCGACATCCCCGCTTGCGCGGGTGACAAACTGGCGCTCCTGCACCCGCTCGATGCGTGCTACCTGGTCGCGTAAATGCGCGGCACGCTCATAATCGAGCTGCTCCGCTGCTTGTTCCATTCGCCTGATGAGGTCGGATCGCACTTCTGCCTCGCGCCCCTGCAGGAACAGCACGGCATGTTCGACATCGGCCGCATAGTCCTGGCGACTGACCAGCCCCACACACGGTGCGGAACAGCGCTTGATCTGGTGCTGCAGGCAGGGTCGTGAGCGGTTGGCAAAAAAACTGTCTTCGCACTGGCGCACCTGGAACAGGCGTTGCAGGTGACCCAGAGATTCACGCACCGCTTTTGCGCTCGGATAAGGGCCAAAATACCTGTGCCCTTTCTTTTTTGCTCCGCGATAAAACGACAGCCGCGGGAAATCATGCACCATTGACACCCTCACATAGGGAAAGCTCTTGTCGTCGCGCAGCAATATGTTGTAGCGCGGCTGGTGTTTTTTGACCAGCTGGTCTTCGAGTAACAGCGCCTCGGTCTCGGTATTGGTCAGCGTAATGCGAATATCGGCAACATGGCGCAGCAATGCCGCTGTCTTGACTGCGGTCGCCCCGCCCCGAAAGTAACTACTGACCCTGTTTTTCAGGTTGCGGGCCTTGCCGACGTATATCGTTTTACCTTCCGCATCGAGCATGCAGTAAACCCCGGGGCGGCTGCTCAGTGAAGCCAGCAGCGGCTCCGGGTCGAACTGGCCGGGGGTGGGCCGCGAGACCGTGGGTTCCGCCCTGCCCTTCACCGGTCCAGTATTTCCCGGATGCGACTGAATACCGCACTGAACATCGGCTCAGTAAGACGGCGGGTCTGGGTGTTGTAGCGACTGCAGTGATACGAATCAATCAGCGTCAGCCCCGGTTCCGGCTCGTACTCGTTGGCGTGGCCAAAGGGAAAATCGACCTGGCGCAATTCAAGACAGCGGATGACGGCACGATGGGCAATGCCGCCGAGTGCCAGAACCACGACAGGCCGGGCAAGCGACTTCAATTCCGCACTGAGGAAGTCGCGACAGTTGTTTATCTCGGCGCCGACCGGCTTGTTTGCCGGCGGTACGCATTTGACCGCGTTGGTGATACGGGCGTCCCGCAGCTCCAGACCGTCGCTGGCACCTTCCGACACCGGCGCACTGGAGAAACCGTGCTCATACAAGGTTCGATACAGGATGCCGCCGGCATGGTCTCCGGTAAACGGCCGGCCAGTGCGGTTGGCGCCATGCATGCCCGGCGCCAGCCCGACAATAAGCAGGCGTGGCTGGTCTGCCCCGAAAGGAGCAACCGGTGCGCAATGGTAGTCGGGATATTTGGCGTGACTTTGCGCCAGGTACTCCACCAGGCGCGGACAGCGCTTGCAGTCAGGATCGAATATAGCCGCGGACATGGTGTTACTTTACCAGCGCAACAGCGCGCCGGCCCGGCTCACCGGGCGTGAATTGGCGCAGATGTTGCAGCTAGTCGAGGCGTGCCAGCGGTGGCGGCTCCGGGTCGAGCAGACCATAACGCATGGCCAGGCGAACCAGGTCGACGTTGTTGTCAGCATCGAGCTTCTGAAAAATTCGTGAGCGATAGGTGCTGACGGTTTTCGGGCTCAGGCACAGCTTGTCGGAAATCGCCTGGGTGCTGTCGCCCTGGGTAATGAGCAGCAATACCTGAAGCTCGCGCTCGGACAGGGAATTCATCGGTGATTCCTGGTCACCGCGTAACAGCGTCTCATCCGCCAGCCGGCGCGCAATGACCGGCGCGAGGTAGCGCTCGCCACGGTCGACCATACGTACGGCTTCGATAATTTCTTCCGGGGAACAATCCTTGGTCAGGTAGGCATTGGCGCCCAGCTCCAGGATCTTGCGCGGCAGCGGCATGTCGCTGTAAACGGTCAGGCAGATTATCTTCGAACTGCCACGCGCGAGGATGCGACGCGACGCCTCGAACCCGCCAATACCCGGCATGAACTTGTCCATGATGCAGATGTCCGGACTGACCTCGTCGACCAGTTCCAGTGCCTCTTCGCCGGAGGCCGCCTCAGCGACGACCTCTATATCCCCGGCTCCCTCCAGTATTTTTCTTATGCCTGTACGGACCAGCTTGTGGTCGTCGGCGAGCAAGACTCTTATCACGTGTTGTTCCTCAAACTCGGTCTAAATGTACCACCCGATCTTTATATTTATGCACTTGTTGACATAAGTGGTTGATTTTTGATCAATCTCAGCTGGCCGGCGCATCCCGCATGTGGCGGATCACCGCTTCACCAAAGCCGCTGGTACCGACCAGCGTGGCACCCGGCACCAGCCGCTCCAGCTTCTCCGGCACCGTACGCTGCGAGGCCAGGTCGCGCCGGTTGCCGCGTATCGCCTCGCGCAGCAGCGCCAGGTCAAAGGTGAGCTCCTTGGCAGCAATCGCGTTACGCACGCCCTTGATAATCAGCGCCGCCGCTTCCGGCCAGCCGATGTAGCGCAACATCATTTCGGCCGACAGGATAAGCGACCCGGGATTGACCCGGTCCTTGCCCGCATAACCCGGTGCCGTGCCGTGGGTGGCCTCGAACACAGCCAGGCCGTCGCCGATATTGCCGCCCGGGGCGATACCGATGCCACCGACCTGCGCCGCCAACGCATCGGAAATATAGTCACCATTCAGGTTGAGCGTGGCGATCACGTCGTATTCGTCCGGTCGCAGCAGGATCTGCTGCAGGAAGTTATCGGCAATGATGTCTTTCACCACGATATCGTGACCGGTTTGCGGGTTTTTGAATTTGCACCAGGGCCCGTTGTCGAGCAGCTCTGCGCCAAATTCCTCGCGGGCAACTTCGTAACCCCAGTTACGGAAAGCACCCTCTGTGTACTTCATGATGTTGCCCTTGTGCACCAGCGTTACGGAAGTACGGTCATATTCGATTGCATAGCGAATTGCCTTGCGAATCAGCCGTTCCGAGCCTTCGCGTGATACCGGCTTGATACCAATACCGGAACTGTTCGGAAAGCGTATCTGGTGTACGTCCATCTGCTCCTGCAGGAACGCAATGATCTTGTGCACTTCGGGTGAACCGGCCGGCCACTCGATGCCGGCATAAATGTCCTCGGTGTTTTCACGGAACACCACCATGTCGACCAGGTCGGACTCTTTCATCGGCGTGCTGATGCCGCTGAAGTTGCGAATCGGACGTACGCAGGCATACAGGTCCATTGCCTGGCGGATGGCCACATTGAGAGAACGCATGCCGCCACCCACCGGGGTCGCCAATGGACCTTTGATCGAAACGATGTACTCGCGCATCGCATGCAGCGTCTCGTCGGGAAGCCAGGCGCCGCTGGCGTATTTCTGCGTGGCCTTGCTGCCGGCGAAAACCTCCATCCAGGAGATTTCGCGCTTGTCGCCATAAGCCTTGCTTACCGCCGCATCGACCACCGCGCGCATCACCGGCGTCACATCGATGCCGATGCCGTCGCCTTCAATGAACGGAACAATGGGATTATCAGGGACGTTAAGCGTGAAATCTGCGTTGGCAGTGATGGATTCGCCGTCGGCCGGCACTTCGATGTGCTCGTACTGCATGTGTCCTCCCGTGCGTTAGGCGCGCACAGGATAGCAGACTACCCGGCAGCAAAGTCCTGGCGGCGGCGCGAACGGCACGCGCCAGAGACGAACAGCGATATCGGGCCGGTAACAGCGGCATCGGGGACACCGCTGTTACCGCCCGAAAATACAGAAACGCTTTAGCCTGCGGCCTCGTCGAACTGCTCTTCCTCAGTCGAGCCTTCCAGCGCGCTCAGCGACGACTGACCGGCATTGATGACCTGTGTTACGGCATCGAAATACCCGGCGCCCACTTCGCGCTGATGACGAGTGGCCGTGTAGCCGGCGCTCTCGGTAGCAAACTCTGCTTCCTGCAGCTGGACGTACGCGGCCATCTGCGACTCTTTGTAGCCGCGCGCCAGCGTAAACATGCTGTGGTTGAGCGCATGAAAGCCTGCCAGGGTCACGAACTGGAATTTGTAACCCATGGCACCCAGCTCACGCTGGAATTTTGCAATTGTTGCTTCGTCCAGGTTCTTGCGCCAGTTAAATGAGGGCGAGCAGTTGTAAGCCAGCATCTTGTCCGGATGCTCGGCGTGTATCGCATCGGCAAAACGCTTTGCCTGGTCCAGATCCGGCACGGACGTTTCACACCAGACCAGGTCAGCGTACGGCGCATAGGCCAGGCCACGAGAGATGGCCTGATCCAGGCCGGCATTGACGCGGTAGAACCCTTCGACGGTGCGCTCACCGGTGATGAACTGACGATCATTCTCGTCGATATCCGCTGTCAGCAGGTTGGCCGCGTCGGCGTCGGTACGCGCGACGATAATGGTCGGCACGCCGCAAACATCGGCAGCGAGTCGTGCAGCCACGAGTTTGTTCACGGCCTCAACCGTTGGCACCAGCACCTTGCCGCCCATGTGGCCGCATTTTTTTGCTGATGAGAGCTGGTCTTCGAAGTGGACGCCGGCGGCGCCCGCCTCGATCATCCACTTGGTCAGCTCGAAGGCGTTGAGCACCCCGCCGAAACCGGCTTCGGCATCGGCAACGATTGGCGCATACCATTCAATACTGTCGTCGCCCTCGGCGTGATGAATCTGGTCGGCGCGCTGCAGCGTGTTGTTGATACGACGCACCAGCGATGGCACCGAGTCGGCCGGATAAAGGGACTGGTCGGGATACATCTGCCCGGCCACGTTGGCGTCACCGGCGACCTGCCAGCCGGAACAGTAAATCGCGTCCAGCCCTGCCTTGACCTGCTGCATCGCCTGGTTTCCTGTGAGCGCGCCCAGCGCGTTGACGAACGGGCGGGCGTGCATCAGGCGCCACAGCCGCTCTGCACCACGCCGCGCAAGCGTGTGTTCTATGGGCACGGTCCCACGCAGTTTTTCGACGTCGGCGGCGCTATAGGGACGCTGCACACCGTTCCAGCGGGGATTGCTCTGCCAGTCTTTCTCCAGATCCGTTGTCATGGTTATATGCCTCAGTTATTGATGCTTGAGGGGCAGCGTTGCATACGTTGTCATGCTGCTCCCGGCGGGGCTTTTGAAATTCGCGGATATTAGACACAATTGTGCTATGCAATACCAAAAAAGCAGTAAACCAGTTCTCGATTTCCAGCGTATAAATAGGTGGTTAGTAGCTTATGTTTAGTCTCTTTCTAATGCGGCATTGCACCATTCATGCGCAGGCGGGCCGGACATGACGGGCAAACTGGGGCTGGCGCTGGGCAGTGGCGCAGCACGCGGCTGGAGCCATATCGGGGTGGTCCGGGCGCTGGTCGAACGCGGTATCCGTCCGCAGGTAATTACCGGCTGCTCGATTGGCTCTCTGGTCGGTGCAGCCTATGCCTCGGACCAGCTCGATGTACTCGAGGACTGGGTGACCGGGCTTACCCGCATGGACGTCTTTGGCCTGCTCGATGCGCGTTTTCGTGGCGGTGTATTCCAGGGCAGCCGGGTAATGAATGCCATTGGCGAACAGCTGAAGGATCGGCCGATCGAGCAGCTTGACGCTTCGTTCGCTGCAGTTGCCACTGACCTGATCACCGGCCGCGAGATCTGGCTGCGTGAAGGCAACATGCTGGCAGCAGTGCGTGCTTCGTGCGGCCTTCCCGGCCTGTTTTCACCGACCCGACACGAAGGCCGATGGTTGATTGACGGCGGCCTTGTTAATCCGGTACCGGTCTCATTGTGTTATGCGATGGGCGCCGAGACGGTCATTGCAGTCAACCTCAATGCCCACCTGGCAAACCGCCGGCATCTTATCGAGAACAAGCTGATCGAAATCGACAAGTCCGACCGTGAACTGCGTGGTTTTGAAAAGCTGGCCGATGTATTCAGTTCGTTGTTCAGCAGTCGTGACTCCGAGCCGGGCATACTCGATGTGGTCAACGCCTCAGTCAGCATCATGCAGGAGCGCATTACGCGCAGCCGCATGGCAGGCGAGCCGCCGCTGGTTGAGATTGCACCGCGGGTGGACGACGTTCAGCTGATGGATTTTCATCGCGCCGATGAAACGATTGCCGCCGGGCGCGCCGCGGTGGAAGAAGTCAGCCGGAAGCTGGAGCCGCTTGCCCGGCAGGCCGCGCGCTAATCAGTTGCGACCACGCCCACGCGCGATACCCAACGCCAGCTCCAGCGCCTGCTCGTAATTCAGCCGCGGGTCTACCGTGGATTCGTAGGCCCGCTCGAGGTCCTTGTCGGTCAGGCCCCGCGCACCACCGATGCATTCGGTGACGTCATTGCCAGTCAGCTCGAAATGCACACCGCCAAGGTAACTGCCCATTTCGCTGTGAACGCGGAATGCACTTTCCACCTCGGCGAGGATATTGTCGAAATGACGCGTTTTCACGCCGGTAGCGGTCGATTCGGTATTGCCGTGCATCGGGTCACAGCTCCATAACACCGGTGATCCGGTGGCACGGACCGCCTCGATCAGCGGCGGCAACGACTGTTCGATCTGCTTCGCACCAAAGCGGCATATCAGGGTCATGCGGCCCTGCTCGTTTTGCGGATTCAATATGCCCAGCAGCTCCTGCAGCCATTCCGCGCTCATCGCCGGGCCCAGCTTGATAGCGATGGGATTCTGGATACCGCGGTAATACTCCACGTGAGCGCCATCGACGTTTGCCGTGCGCATACCGATCCAGGGGAAATGCGTCGACAGGTTGAACCAGCCGCGACGCTTCTCCAGGTAGCGGGTCTGTGCCTGCTCGTACAACAGGTGCAGCCCCTCGTGGCTGGCATAAAAATCGATTCGCTCGGTGCTGCCGGCGGCGGGTTGCCCTGAAATCAGTTCGACGAAGTCGAGCGATTCGGAAATCGAATGAACGATTTCATGATAGTGCTTTGCCGCTGGCGAATGACGCACAAAATCAAGATCCCAGTATTCCGGGTGATGCAGGTCGGCAAAACCGCCGTCGACCAGCGCGCGAACAAAGTTCAGCGTCAGCGCAGCGCGCTCATAACCACGCAGCATCAGCTGCGGATCGGGTATACGGTCTTCGGCAGTGAACGGATGACGGTTGACCAGGTCGCCACGGTAGCTGGGCAAGGTCACGTCGTCGCGTGTTTCCAAATCGGCCGAGCGCGGCTTGGCATACTGCCCGGCCATGCGACCGACCCGGATGATCGGTTTTTTAAGCCCGTACAGCAGCACGACACTCATCTGCAGCAGGATCTTGAGCTTGTTGGCAATTGCATCAGATGTGCAGTTGTCAAAGCTCTCGGCACAGTCGCCACCCTGCAGCAGAAAGCGCTCGCCGCGCTGCGCCTCGGCCAGCTGGCGCTTCAGGCCAATGACCTCGCCGCTGGTGACGATCGGCGGCAGCTGCGACAGCGCCGCCACCGCCCGCTCGACGGCGGCATCATCGGGATATTGTGGCTGCTGCGTGGCCGTCAGTGCCTGCCAGGTTGCCGGGTGCCAGTCGGTTTGTGTCGGTGTACGTACCATGATGCAACCGATGCTAGCGGCACACATGACGCGGTGCAAACAAATGGTTGGCATTGCGCCGGGGTGCTTGGCAGAATGCCGCCCCACGCTGCGGCTGGCGGCCGCTCTTATGTCTTATGGAGAAAAGCGATGAAAGCCCTACTGGACCAGCTCGGATTGCAGGCAGTCAACCCGGGTACCTTTACTCCGCAAAGCGGCTGGTCGGCCGATGACTCAGGCGCGCTGCTCGAATCTCTGAACCCCGCAAACGGTGAACCCATCGCCAGCGTGCAGTCGGCATCGGAGGCTGACTACGAGCGGCTCATCACTGAAGCGCGGCAGGTGTTTGACCAGTGGCGCATGATTCCGGCACCCCAACGCGGCGAAGCGATACGGCTGGTCGGGCAGGAGCTGCGCCGGCACAAAGATGCGCTTGGCAGCCTGGTGTCGCTGGAAATGGGCAAGATCAAGGCCGAGGGTGATGGCGAAGTCCAGGAGATGATCGATATCGCCGATTTTGCGGTCGGCCAGTCGCGCATGCTGTACGGCAAGACGATGCACTCCGAGCGCCCACATCACCGCATGTACGAACAGTGGCACCCGTACGGCATCACCGGAATCATCAGCGCCTTTAATTTTCCGGTTGCGGTCTGGTCATGGAACGCGTTTATCGCCGCCGTTTGCGGCAACGTGAGCGTCTGGAAACCGTCACCGAAAACACCATTGTGCGCGGTGGCCGTACAGCAGATTTGCAATCGTGCGCTGACCGACAATGGCTTTCCCGGCATCTTCGGTTTGTTTGTCGATGCCGACAATCGGCTGGCGCAAAAATTTGTCGACGATACGCGGGTCGAGCTGATGTCGTTTACCGGATCCTGCGCCATCGGTCGCCAGGTTGGCGAACAGGTGGCAGCGCGGATGGGCCGCAGCCTGCTGGAGCTGGGTGGCAACAACGCACTGATTGTTGATGAATACGCCAACCTCGATCTTGCGGTGCCGGCCATAGTCTTTGGCGCCGTTGGCACTGCGGGCCAGCGTTGCACCACGACAAGACGCGTACTCGCGCACGAAAAAGTCATCGACAAGCTGTGCGACAGCCTGACGCACGCGTACCAGCAGGTCAGCATCGGTGATCCGCTCGATCCCAGGACGCTGATGGGACCGTTGATAGATGAGTCGAGCGTTGCCCGCTTTGAAACAGCAGTCGAGGCGGTAACACAGGCCGGCGGCGAGATAATTGCAGGCGGCAAGTCCATCGAGGGCAACGGCTACTTCGTGCAACCGACCATTGCCCGGGCACGTAACGAGTGGGATATCGTCCAGAACGAAACTTTCGCTCCAGTGCTCTACGTGATTCCTTTTGCCAACCTCGATGAGGCAATCGCAATGCAGAACTCGGTACCACAGGGCCTGTCGTCGGCAATCTTCACCGACAACCTGCAGCATGCCGAGCGTTTTCTTTCCGCCAGCGGCAGCGACTGCGGCATAGCCAACGTCAATATTGGTACGTCGGGCGCGGAAATCGGTGGCGCCTTCGGTGGCGAAAAAGAAACCGGTGGTGGTCGCGAGGCCGGGTCCGACTCGTGGAAGGCTTACATGCGGCGTCAGACCAACACCATCAACTGGGGCAGCGACCTGCCGCTGGCGCAGGGCATCACCTTCGACCTGGGTTAGCCGCACGATTGCAGACGCCTGTACGAGCCGCTTCAGCCGCGATCCGGCGGGTGCCAAAATGCGCCTGTAGGAGCGGCTTCAGCCGCGAACCGGTTTGTGCCGAAAAACCGCGATTGGCGGGTTCAGCAACACCGAATCCAGCGAGCTTTGGGGATTCGCGGCTAAAGCCGCTCCGGCGAGGCGCCCCTGGTTCGGATCGCTGTAAACCATTGAATGCCGGGCGGCATCTGAGTGGCATGGGGATTACCATGGCAGCGAGGACCCTGCGTTGGTCGCAACAGCCCGAGTGATGAAGCCAGCAAGACGTGATGCCGCGAAGGAAACCGCGCTGGTGCGGCGCGCGGTCGACGGCGACATGGCGGCATTCGAGGAACTGTACCGCGACTGCGTCGGGCGCATCTACGCTGTCTGCCTGCGCATGACTGCCGATCGCAGCGTCGCCGAGGACTGCACCCAGTCGGCGTTCGTGCGTGCATGGCAAAAACTCGACCGGTTTGAAGGACGCAGCGCCTTCAGTTCATGGCTGCATCGCATTGCCGTAAACGAAGTCCTTTCGCGCCATCGTAGTGATACGCGCCGTCGCACTCACCTGGAAGTCGTCAGCGAGCTGCCGGCAGGCACCGATATCGATCTGGTCAGCCGGGATGCCGGGGTCAACATGGATCTCGAAGCAGCAGTGCAGTCCCTGCCCAACGGTGCTCGTGAGACATTTGTGCTGTTTGCCGTTTACGGCTACAGCCACCAGGAAATTGCCGACACTCTCGGAGTCGCAGTCGGCACCTGCAAAGCGCAGGTTCACCGCGCACGAAAACTGTTGCGCGCAAGGTTGGAAAAATGACTGACAGAAGTGATTCGTTGATCGGGCGTGCCGCCGCCCTGCCGGATGAGATCAGCCCGGAACGCGACCTGTGGCCACAAATCGCCAGTAAGCTCGGCCAGCCCGAAGTGCCGGCGGTGCAGCAGCGTCGCTGGTGGCCGCAGGCAGTCGCGGCCGGTGTGGCTTTGGTGGCGCTGTCGTCAGCTGTCACCTGGCGGTTCGCCACTCAACAAGATGTCAGCACTGCAGCTGTAGTCGCAGCAATTACCGCGCCGGCTACACAGTACGTTGCTGACGCGGAGATGTTGCAGGTGCGCCAACGCCTGACGGTTGCGCTGGATGACAGCCTGCAGCGCCTTTCACCTGACACGCGGCGCAACGTCAGCCGCAACCTGCTTGAAATCCATGAGAGCCTGGCCCGGATTCGCACCGCGCTCGAACAGGATCCTCAGAACGCCTTCCTGCACCAGTTGCTGCACTCGATCTATCGCCAGGAACTGGACCTGTTAACCGACATCAACAAACTGGCCGCCGAGCGGCCGCAAGAGATACAGATATGAAAGCTTATTTTTTCCTGCCACTTTTACTGCTCGCGACGTCAGTCGCCGGGGCCGGGGCTATCAACGAGGAAGCTGCTATGCCGGCGAACGGACGCCTGAAGGTATCCAATGTTTCCGGGAGCGTTGAAATCTATGGCTGGTCGCGCAACCGCATCGAAGTCACCGGTGACCTTGGCAACGAATCCGAACTGGTCTTTTCCGTTGACGGCAGCTCCGCAACGGTCGAAGTCGAAAGCGAGGGCAAGGGCTGGGGCGATCGTTCCCGCACCGACCTGGTGATTCGGGTTCCGAAATCGACGCGGGTCAATGCATCAACCGTTTCCGCCAACCTACTGGTTGAGGAAATCGAAGGCGAACTCCGCTTGCAAACCGTCAGCGGCGATCTCGACGCACAATCATTCGGCCAGGAGGTCGAGGCACGCGCCGTCAGCGGTGAGGTTACTGTCACCGGGAACGGCAAGGTATCGATGTTTGCATTCAAGACGGTGAGCGGCGACATCGAAGCGACCGGGCTGGCTGGTGAAATCATCGCGGCCAGCGTCAGCGGCGATATCGAACTCGAGTCGGGCCAGACGTCACGGCTCAAGCTGAATACGGTCTCCGGCGATATGGACTTCAGCGGCGCCATGGCGCGAAACGCAAAGGTGGACGCCGAATCGGTCAGTGGTGATGTCGATCTGCGCCTGGACAGCCTTTATGACACCGACTACTACCTGGAATCATTCAGCGGCAACATTAGCCCGGTGCTTGGCCAGAAGGCACAGAAAAAGAGCAAGTACGCACCAGGCAGCCGGCTGGAGCTGATCGAAGGCAACGGCGATAACCGCGTTCGCATCGAGACGATGAGCGGCGACATCAGCATCAGGGAAACCGGCAATCCGCGTCGCAAGCCCGAAGTACAAACCAGTAGCCGGGATGTAATGCAGCCGCGCGGCTGACCAGGCGGCTTGCGCCACTGAAGCGGCGCCGGCAGGACGACGTTACCGTGGTACGTGTTTCGACTTGCGCAACCGGCCCCATGGCTTCCAGCAGCGATCCCGATCGGCAGCAACCGGCCAAAACCGGACGTTCACAACAATCCGTAGGAGCGGCTTCCAGCCGCGATAACTTCCGCAATCGGCCAATAGCGGTCATTAACATGCTCCCGTAGGAGCGGCTTCCAGCCGCGATTTCCGGTTTCCGCAAACGGCCACTTGCGGACCTTTTACCCGGGGCAGGGACGCCCGCTTTCCGACTGCTTTCGACTGGTGACCCGTTAATGAAGGTCCCGGCGCCGTGTACCGAACACAAGCCCGACCAGTGCCGAAGCAAGCAACCATACCGCTCCCGGCAACGGTACGACCCGGACGGCTGACCAATCGTCGCTCGGGATACCGCTCCCGTCCCAGGATCCGTCGATAATTTCGTTACCCGACGCACTCAGGATCGCGAAATAATTTGCGGTTACGATGCCGGATGCTGGCAGGACAATCTCGAAACCAGTGAGCTCCATCGTGCTATCCGCGAACAGTGACCCGGTGAAATTCTCACGCCCGAATGCGCCGTTGTCGCCAATCCAGTCGAAAAAACCTTCCAGCAGCCAGTTGTCGCCGTCCGCAGTCTGCATTTCGAAAACGAGCGTGGAACCTTCCCAGTTGATTCCAATGTCATCGGTAGCCGAGACCGCCCAGGTGCCAACGGTCAGGTCTACATCGACGGGCGCCGCGGCAGCATGACCGGAGTACAGTAAAAGTGACAACAGAGAGGAAACGATAATATTGACTCGCATATGAACATAGACGTTGTTGTAGAGGTTTACAACCACGAAGATCGAAGTTGGAACGGAATTGATCAATAAGTGGAAAGTCATTACATCGTATCTCGGGTACGACCACGCAGGCAACAAAGACGGTCGACGCAGACTTCCAGCGCATAATCGTCCGGCTCGCAGGTCTCGAACTCGAGGCCTTCCTCCTCGATCCACTGCCCGTCAGGGCGGATTGCGATCGCAGAATCCTTGGCCGGTACCTGCTTGACCAGTGCACCGATTTTCACTATTTATCCCCCCCTTGCGGGCGCACAGCGGTGTGGCCGAAAACGGAATAGTAGAGCCGATCACCGCGACGGGCAATTGTGGAATGCCGCAGGAATGTCCGGCAGTGAACCATGCCGGTCGAGGCTCGATCAGCGTGAGCCGCGGCGGCGTGCCGCCAGCAACAACCCGCCCAAACCGATCAGCAGGACGGTTGCGGGCTCGGACATAGGCGTAAACAGCGGCTGGGTGAAGAGATTGTCGCCAAACTCGTCGAGCAGATCCTCTTCAAACAAGGTGAATGGTTGCGAACCCGGTGTGCCCATCCCCAGCCAGGTAAACTCGATCGTGAAGGCGCTCAACAACTCGCCTGGCGCCACACCGGCAGCTAAAGCCAGACCGTCAAAGAACCCGAACTGATCGTCGTCCGGACCGGGAAACAGCAGGTCCGGCGGCGCGACGAACAGGTCCCAGCCGGCGGGCCCGGAATAAATGGCGGGATCAACCTGCAGGCCTCCCGGCCCGGCAATCAAATCGAACGCATACAGATCGGGGTCGAAAAATATCGTGAACTGATCAATCGGCGCCGCTGTTTCGTTGCCGACCGTGTAGGTGTACTGCCAGGTGTCACCACTGAGGTTTTCCACCTCGTAGAAAATCGGATTTGCCTGCGCCAACGGTACAAGCGCAACCCCCAATGCCACCAGTGGCGCTATTTTCTTGTTTCTTATCATGGGAAGAACTCCTGCTTGAATTCGATCTTGGCGTTGCCGTCGAGGAAACCGGCCTCTATCTTGACGAAGCCCTTAATATCGCCCTTGAATTCGAGATTACTGCTGCCACCGGTTCCAGTAGCGTTACCACCTACCTCAGCACCAATACCCAGTGCTCCTATTGGCGCAATGCCGCATGCTCGTATTGTGTACAGCCGCAACCCAATCTCTGTAACAAAAGAGCCACGCACGGCGTTTTTCCCGTCCGTACGCTGCAGAAACTCGATCGCCCCTTTATTGGCATCGCCTGTGACAGTCTCCTTGGCGATCTCGAACTTGTAGCCGCGCGCGATGTTTTCCTTGAAATCGGAGAAGATTTCAATGCCGACAGCCCGGTCCTCTGGCAGCGGAATGGTGGTCTTGTAGAATATCGATTTGCCCTGCAGCCTGGTCTCAATGCCGGTCTGGAAGATGCCGGACAGCAACGAGAAATAGATCTGCCCCGCAGCTCCCGCAGCTTCAGCCGAGCGAATGATTCCGCCCGCCGTGCAAAAAGCACGTCTCACATTGGGAACCACAACCCGCGCCAATGTACCGATGTTGCTGAGAGCCGCCGACACATCTGCGTAACCGAACTGCCCGCTCGGGTCGATACCGTTAACCGGATCGTTCACGACATAGAGATACGGCTGCAGGGTAAATGGTGAGGCAAGCAAACCCTCGATCGGGTCCCGCGACAGGAACACACCGGTGGCCGGATCGTAGTAACGGGCGCGCAGATAATAGAAGCCGGAATCACTGTCGAATTGCTCGCCGGTGTAGAGATGCTCGTTAAAGCTGCTGCCCGACGATGATGCCAGCTCACCATAGGTCTCGTAGCCATAAGTGTCGGTCACACTGCCAGTTGCATTGGTTAGCAACTCGGTGTTGCCGTGTGCGTCTGTATGGTAGTAGCTGCGGCCGCCGTCGGTCCGCGAGATCAGATCCGAGCCATAGACGAACGCTGCAACGAGATTGTCACCCGCGTCACGTTCTTCGGATACCTGTGGGAACGTAGTGACGCTGCGCGCGTCGATCAGGTATTGACTGCCACCAGTAACGCCGTCGCGTTCGATGCGGTTGTCGTCAACATCGTAAGTAAATACGGTCGCAACCGAAGGGCTGTTCAGAGCGGTCAGGCGATTGCGTGCATCCCAGTCGTAGACTGTCGTCGCACCGTCAATCCGCGCAGTACGGTTGCCATTGCTGTCATAGTTAAAGAGCGTAGTTCCAGCATTGAGCAACCTGCCATCGATGTCGTAACCGTATGTCACTACACTACCGTCATCCATTGCGATGCGATTGCCAACGGCATCGTAGCTATAGCTGATATCGCGCGGACGGCTACCGGTGCGCGTCTCGCGTGTCAGGCGATTTACGGCATCATACGTGTAGGTTTCAACCGCACCGTCTGACTCAGTAGCTGTTTCGCGTTGCCCCTTCGCTGTGCGAGTGTAGGCATACGACTCCAGCAGCGCGCCACCATCGTCTTCGTGACTTATTGCCAAGATTCGGTTGCGGTTATCAAAAGTCGTAACTGTCGTTGCGCCATTCGGGCGGACAATCTCGACCTGGTTGCCGACCGGATCGTAGCCGTAGGTCGTCAAGCCGCCGGGTTCGGTCACCGATGAAAGCCGGTCGATGCTGTCGTACGTATAGCTCACACTCTGTGTGGGCGATGTAGCTGATGCCTGGTTGCCGTTATCGTCGTAGGTGTAAGTCAAAACTCGTCCGTCCGGACGCGCTTCGCTGATTACACGATCCATTGCGTCGTAATCACTTGTGATCGTGCCCGCCGGATCGTTCGCCGTCGCGCGCGTACCACTGAGATTGTACGTGTAGCTTGCCACTGATCCGTCGGCATAGTCAGCCTGAATCACGCGATTGCGTACATCGTAATCGAACAGCGCAATCTCGCCGTTGAAGTCGGTGCGGGACTCTACGTTACCGACAGCATCATAAGCCGTTGACTCGACCAGGCCCGATGGCAGTATCTTCGCCGTGCGCCGTCCGGCTGCATCGTATTCGAAACGAGTAGTTGCCCCCAGCGCATCAGTTTGAGTTAACCGGTTGCCATCAAGATCGTACGTATACGTCGTCACCGGAGACGGTGCAATACCATCCGGTGATGGCTGCTCGACCCTGAGCAGGCGTCCGGCTACATCGTACGCAAACCCGGTGACACCGCCCTGCTCGTCGGTCTGGCTCGCCGGCCGCCCGATTTCATCGGGCGTCTGTAACCGCGTTACACCGTCAGCGAATGTCGTCTCGAGTAGACGGCCAGCGTCATCGTAGTCAAAGCTGGTCTGATTGCCGTTGGCATCGCTGGTACTGAGCGACTGCCCGGTGGGGCTAAGCACCGAAGTGATCACCGGATTCACCAGCGTGCCATCGCGGGCATCAACGACCTGCGGCAAAACAGTTTGCACCTGACGGCCGGCGCTATCGTAGATGAACTCTGTACGCGCGCCCCTCGCGTCGATGCTGGCAGCCAGGCGCCCCCCAGGACTGAATACTTCGGCGATCTGCGTGCCATCCGGGCGAATCGTCGTTACACGTCGACCAACTTCGTCATAAACGAAGGTTGTCACCCGGCCCAGGGCGTCGGTTTCGTTAATGACATTGCCTGCCGGGTCGAAGGCGACGGTTTGCTCGGCACCATCTGCATACGTGACAGTCGTCTGCTGACCGAGGATGTTGAAGCCGTACTCCGTACGCCGGCCCAGCGCATCGATGTCCGCGGCGCGCCGGCCCAACCCATCGATTTCCGTTATTGTGACGGAACCCAGCGGATCCGTCGTCGTGGTTCGTCGATCCATTCCATCGTAGGCAAACGTCGTCGTGAACGGCGTCAGAACACCATCAACATACCGGAACGCCGCGCGGCTTGTTTCGTTGCCGTTAGCGTCATAATCGATGTCGACTCGAGACACCAGGGTCCCGCCGGCATCGACGATCGACTCCGACGTAACCTGACCGAAACTGCTGTACGACCGTTGTGCCACGGTACCAGTCGCATCCTCGGTAGCTACCAGCAATCCACCACTATCGTAGAAGAAGCGTTTCATATTGCCGAGCGGATCGGTGATGGTCAGCGGCCGCAAATCACCATCGTAGGTGTACGTCGTCACGGCGCCATTCGCATCAGTACGCGATAACACGTTGCCGTTATCACCGTAAGTAGAGGATGTCGTGATGGCGAGCCCGGTCGGGTCGACGACGCGCTGCAGCACATTGTCGTCATCGTCATAGGTGATCTCGGTGCGGACCCCGTCAGGATCGATCTGGACGATCTCGTTGCCGCGCGCGTCGTACTCGTACAGCTGTAACGCTATCGTAGGCACACCCTCAATTGTGACCACACGTTCGCGCGACAGGAAATTACCATTGTCGTCAAAAATATAGCGGATCGTGTTGCCGCGCTGGTCGATCTGTATCTCTTCGCGGCCAGCAATATCACGCTGGAACTCAACCCGGTTACCAGCAGCATCGACTATGGCCGTCAATCGCCCATCGTCGTCGTACTCATTGCGAACTGCACGATTACCGAGTGGGTCCATCGCCTCGATAAGATTATGCCGCAGATCATATTTGAACGTTGTGACATTGCCCTCGGCATCCGTCTGCGCGCGCAGGTCGCCGTTGCCGTCGTATTGATATTGCTGGGTATTACCACGGGGGTCGGTCAACTCACTGATACGACCCAGGTCATCGCGGGTGAATAGCACGCTCTTGCCAGCCGAATGGATTATCCCAGTGTCGAGAAACTGCAATGTGTTGCCACTCGGATCGCTCACACTTTGAACACCATCGTCGATACTGATGACGATTTCAGTTCCATCGGCTGATGTATACCGGAACAACCTGGGGTCATAGGTGTTGTTGGTCAGATCATCGGACAGCGTAACAACACCTGGTTGCGGCTCGATTATGCTGAGGTTGTTGTTGTCGAGGCTGACCAACTCACCACGGGTGCCGAATCTCGGCACAAAGGAAGCCCGTAATGAAGACACCGGAAACGGCACCAACGCCGACACTTCTGGCGTTACGCGGAGGTCGAACTCTTCGACCCGGCCGGTCGGCAATGTAATGCTGACAATGTGCTCATCGGTCGGGACGAGTCCAAAGCTGAATCCTCCGCCGATCACTTCCCAACCCGTCCCCGGTATCCGGTTGGCACGAATCCGCATCGACTGCACACCGAGGCGCCAGCCAACACCAAAATCACCGGTTCGCTTGTCGCGACTGTCATAGGTGCGCGTTACAGTGATTGGAATACCGGCCATCGGTATCTGCAGGTCGGTGAATGTCAGCGTGTAATTGCCAATCTTCAGGTTCTCGTCGATCTGGACCATTGTTGTTGCAATGGTCTGGTTACCACCAGTGTCGAAGACCGCCAGGCGGATAGTGTAGAGGTCATTGATCAACAGCGTCGGGTCGAACTGCCCCAGCACACCGTTGCTGACCGGCGTAGTGCTGGTTGCGATGGTCGTGTAGTTGGTGTCGCCTGCCAGTGCGTAGGCGAGTTCGTACTTGAGGAAATTGGCGTCGCTGGCGCTACCGGTGATGTCGGTCGGCGCGGTAACCGTCGAATTGTTCTCCGGTGCAGTGATGACTGCAATCGGAGGTATTGCGTCGCCGGCGACCCGATCGATGACATCAATGAATGCCGAACCGACGATGGCACCACCTCGTGGCCCCCGAATCAGACCGCGGAAGATCGGCGCGAATCGCGATGCCCCGACTTTACCACCGGCGCGAGCACTGCGCGACGCCGTCACGGTGAAGCTTCCAGGTGTCGCGGAACTGAAGGCCGGGCCGGCCGACCAGTTCACTACACCGGTCAGGTTCTGACTGGTACCGTCTTCAAAGATACCCGTGGCGGTGAGACTAATAGTCTCGCTGGTCAGTATCGTCGCTGCCGGTGGCGACACGATGATTTCGGTAAGAACCAGGTTGCCATCGATACCATCGCAGTCGGAATCGATACCGTCACCAGCTGCATCTGGTTGCCCCGGTGCGATTGCGTTGTTGTCATCGTCACAATCACCCTGGTTCTCGGTGAAACCGTCGTTATCATCATCGATATCTTCGGGCGCCGGGCCGAGCGAGACAATCAGGTCAACTGCACCGCCGAACTCAATCACAGCTCCGGCGATCGGGGTCTGACTGCTGACCGAACCAGCAGGAATCGTCGGGTGGGTGGCAGTCTGCACGTTACCGGTCAGCAGGTTGGCGCCGGTCAATGTCGTTTCGGCACTCGCCTGTGGCAAGCCGACTACATCGGGCACCGTTACCGGCTGACCCACCAGCAGCGTAAATGACTGCACTGTAGCGAAACCGATGGTGTCACTGGCGATAATGCTGACCGGAAATTCCCCTTCAGCATCCGGCAACCAGTTCAATGTGCCGTTCAGCGACATAGTCATGCCGACCGGCGCGGCCGCCAGCGTAAAGCTGATCGAATCGCCCGGATCGACGTCGACTACGAACGGATCGTACTCATAGGGGAAACCAACCGTGGTCAAGGTATCGGGCTGGCTCAGGAAGACCGGTGCGTTACCTGGCGGCTGCACATCGAAGGTGACCGTGGCGACATTGGAGTCCAGTGCACCGTCGTTCGCCAGATAGGTAAAACTGTCGGTGGTGCCGGCCAGTGGATCAGGGGGCAGTTTGATCAGGTTGTAACCATTCAAACCGGGTTGCAACCAGTGTGGTATCGGGTTGCTTGGGAAGGTCAGGTCGTCGTTGACATACGCTTCCTGAAAAATCCACTGGTTGCGATAGGCCGGTGCTGCAGGCAAGGGATGAGAAGTTGCGCCTTCCCAGATGCGCGTGGCAAAGGCCAGTCCGTTAGTAAAAGAAGAGATAACTTCTGCTTCGCCGTCATTGTCTACATCCGCAATCGTCGTAAATCGTTGTTCATTCGAGGCGGAGAGGATGGGCATAAACTCCAGCACCGAGCCATCACGCCCATCGAAAATATAGACCCCGTCGTCATCAAACGGCCCATCAAATACATCCAGATAAACCACAAGATCGAAAGCGCCGTCGTTGTTGGCATCAAACGCCGTGGGGTTCACACCCTTGAAGCGGGTGAGTTCTTCGCCATATTGCCGCAGCCCCTGGTGACTCCATAATACCGAGCCATCCGTATCATAAACCTCAAAGTAACCAAGACTTAAAGTACTTCCCAAGCCGTTATACCAAGCATATTCGACTTCACGATCACCATCGAAATCTGCCACCGCAATCTGGCTGCCAGAGTTGTTATTTCTGGGAATCTGGAAAATCAGGGAGCCGTCGTGATTGAAGAGATAGTGGTTGGCTGTGTCAATTGCGATAATTTCGGCAAACGGATCGTCGTCGAAGTTTGCGACTGCGGTGGCCAGATGCGACGGCGTGCTGAGGGGGCTCGGATCAACTGGCAAGAGAAACTCAAGCTCGCCGGTATGATCCATGACGTAGTTGTGATAGATAATTTCCATCGTGCCATCGAGATCAATATCGGCAATGAGTGGCGGTTTGTAGTCGGAATCTCCGAACTGTAAATTGCCCGTCAGGAATTCCCAGGCGATGGTGCCATCTTCGGCATTGAAGGCTGTCATACCGCCGCGGATGGTTCCGCCACCAAGCCCCGCCGAATACCAGGGCATGATGATTTCGACCGTACCGTCGGCATCGATATCGGCAAAAGTCGGGCCCATCTGACTAAATCCACCGGCACTACTGTTGCCAATCATGTTGTCCAGGGCGATCGTTTCGCTGACACCGACACTAAACCCGTCTCCCGGCCACTCCTGCACGAGACTGCCGTCATGATGGATGGCCAGCAGATGATCACCATCTCCACCCACGCCCGGTATTACACTGCGGGTGCCAATAATCTCAAGATCGCCGTCGCCATCGATATCCAGCAGTCCATGATGCGAACCCTGACTAAAGCCCCCTGCAGCGATCATCTCTGATACGTTTGGAACCGCCTGTGACGTGCAGTCGTCAGCGTTCAACAACCACAACTCATTGGCCAGACCGGTACTGATAAAATCGGAGCCAACAATTTCTATATCGCCATCATTGTCGACATCACCAACCGCCAGGGTGGCATT
>JABDJB010000019.1 GCA_013003425.1 Gammaproteobacteria bacterium
CGCCAACAAGGTTGCCGCGACCGTCTGAGTTAAACAGTCATCTCTGATGCAGACTTCCGGCGCTGCAAAAAGTCGGATCACTACCGCAAGGGGCACCGTTGCGAATCCAGTTGAGCAGCGTGATGTAATTGTCGTTGTCCTGCGAATTGGCTCGATCCAATGCGATGCCGCCGCCATGTTGCAGCTTGGTCGGTTTGTGCAACAGCGGGCTGTTTTCAGGATCCCTGAAATTGACCCGCTCAAGGACGTTTTGAAAAAGCGTCGGGTTACTGTCATCGAAGTAAACAGGAATCCCAAGGAACTCACTTTGTGCCCTGTGGCAGGACGCACAGCTTCTACCGGCGGAACTATCGTTCAGCACTGCTCTGATGTCGTTAGCAAACGTGAGCTCACTCGGGGCCGGAATCATGGCTGAATCTACGGTCAATGTAACTCGCGCCGTGCTGCTGCCCATCGCATTGCTGACCCGCAGTTCCAACACATAGTCGCCATCGGTGTCTGCGGTCAGGGTGGTCGCCGCAGCATTGGCATTAGCGAGGCTTGCGGTGGCGTTGTTCGGCTTTGAGACGATAGTCCAGGCAAAACGTTCTGTCAGATAGCTGCCTGAGGCATCCTGAACAACTGGCGAGGTCACGGTCCTATTAGCACCCGGTAGTGGCACCGGTTTACCCGGCGGAATAACTCTGCCATTCGCACCCAGTACGTCGAAGCCCTGCAAAAAAGACGCCAGCAATGCGGGCGGGCCCTCCGGGTTGCGCCAGAACTTCGAGTAGTTCAACAGCGACATCGGCATTCGCGCGTGGCGGTATACCCGATCAATTATTTCGTCGTTATAGCTGATGAACTGCTCATAGCTGCTGAAACTGACGGCATTGGCGAGATTTACTTGCTGATCATTGAACAGCACGGGAGCGGTATATTCTTTGGCCGAATTGCTCGCCTGCAGAGAGTGACAGTTGACACAGTGCGGTTCCACCACCTCGTTATAAAGTAGCTCGACACCCTCCGGACGATCTGCGGACTGGCGCCAGCCTTCAGGGACGAAACTCGTATCAAAGTTGGTGGCCGAAAAATCGCCGCCATATGCGCCGATTACGAGCTCGGCCGCCAGCGAGTTATCCCATTTCGCCTGTTCGATATCCGGGCGCTGGTCCATCTCAAGATAATGGTCATACACCATCATGTTTATTTGCTTGATGCCGGCGAGTTGTTGCGATTCAGTAAAAGCCGGAAACTCAAAGGTAGCGGGATCCAGGATATTCATCTTGGCCGATCTGAGCGTGTCTCCAGAAAAGCTGCCGTCCGAATTCAGCGGATACATGCTCCCGCCATGACAGGAAAAGCATGTAGTGGGAACATGTTTCTTCCCGCGCCCATCCAAATCTGCTATCAGCAGGCGCTGTTGCGTACCATCTGCTTCCGGCGGACCAAAAATAAACATCTTGACGATCTTGTCCGAACTCGGATCGGCCTCATCCATCGGGCTGTATTCAATGACGTTGGTCCCGATTTGGTAACGCCTGTCTTTGTTAATCGCTGCATCGAGGTTTATTGGTCCGTATCCGGTCGCGTCGCCGGGCAGCGGTTGCACCACATAATTATCCACGTAAATTGCAATGCCACCGTCTATCCTCACGCGAGCATACATATCCCGACCGTAACCCAGATCCTTGGTGTCGCGAAACGTCACATTAACGTCGGCACCACTGTCAAAACCATTGACTGCCTTCCAGGCCGCCAGCGTAGTGCGCTCCGAGTTGGGGTCAACCGCCGCAAAATATGCACTGGCATAAGCAGCGGAGTCGATCAGGCTCGTGCCTGCCACAGTATAGGTATTGTCGAAACGCAGAAACGTATCGGGGGTAACCGTGGGATTAACGGTTACAGCCACCGGCTCGATATCACTTCTGCCTGTTTTGCTTGGACAGCCGCTCAATCCTGCAAGCAGAAAAAGCAGCATGCACCCCGATTGGATTCGACGCATTACCTGAACCTCACTAACAGACTCGCATTGAAAATGGTTCTGTCGTAATCATTGTCGCCTGCCCCATTTACCAGCACTTTTCTGACTGAAAAATCGAGAGCCATGCTGTTGCCAATGCCTTTGTTAAGCCCAAGCACCAACATGTTGGTGTTGGCATTCAACCGGTAACTGACCCACTTGCCACAGAATTCGTCACTGAAAGCCTGATCCACCTCAATGGCCTCGGACGCGATCACCAGTCCAAAAGTATCCGGTGCCGCGGCGCCGTTGCAGAATACCGCCTGGGCAGTGGAGGTCGTATCACCATGGATGAAACTATACGTTCCGTAGAGGGCCCAGCCCGACCGGGTCGCATAGTCGGCATTTAAAAACCAACGCGACCGGCTCTGATCGAAAACAACACCACTGGAATCCTGATAGTTATACTCCAGCCCCGTGGAGGCCAGGATGCTGTCCGTGATGCGCTTGGAAACGATGAATTGAGAGTTGATCTCAGTGTTGTCGCGCTGCTGGACACGGAACTCGTTAAATTGAACGGTGGTGTTGAATTGGTAAAAGGGCGCCGAGAATCCCAGCTCGTTCTGCCAGCGATAAATAAACTGTCCGCCCACAGACGAATGACTCAGGCCTTCGACCTCAAAGAACTGCTCTATCTGTAGAAAACTGCGTAAGGTGATGGCTCTTTCACTGGATAGTTCGCGGTTGTAAGCCAGCCCGATATTTGCCAGCAGCATCTTGTCATAAACGATGTCACGTTCGCGCTCGGCCCGGCTAACGTTGTCGTCGTAAATTGCAGTGGCTTCCGTATCTGCGAACCACTCTGTCTCAGCACCGGCTGCGCCCGCAATGTTATGACCGGCCGCCATAATGACCAACACTGCGCTTTGACAAGATTTTCGCACCATGCCGTTCATGATTGGATGCCTCGGTTGTCGTGCCTGGTACGTAACAACAAGAGCAGCAACAAGAACATCAGCAACAGCAAATCAGGGGAGCCACCGCCCTGCGGTCCGGCGGTCGGTGCGGGGGGAGCGCTGTCATTCACCGAACCGGACACGGGGGCGGCACCGATGGCTAATCCAAAGGTGCCACGAATTACGCCGTTCGCCTCGCCGTCCGTATCATTGGCGCCGCCGTCAGACAATGTCAGCTGCACGCAATCATTGAAGGCGATGAGGCCCACTCGATAAGCCGGATCTCCTGGCGGCGGGCATTCATTATCAACACTCGCTGCAGAGCGAACGCCATCGGTAGCAGTCTCGAAAAATGGCAACCACGAATTCCCGGCGAAACCGCGCAGTTTCGCACCGAGGGGAATGCCCTGCACGAGCGGAATTACCACGCTGACGGCGGTATCCACGCTTGAGAATCCGCTGATACCAAAATCATAAATTGCCCCGACCGGGGAGAATCCGGTATCGGCAACTATCTGGCCACCGGCATCCCTGACATCGACGCTGCTGATACGCGCACCGCTGCGGCTTGCGGCGATTGCGAAGCGTCCCAGTGACAAAGACATGCCAGGGTTCGCACGAATCAGCCGGGAATAATTGCTCAGGTTTCCTGACACCCTGGCATGCAGCTGGGTCGGATCATCCACGGCATCGCGAAAATCCTGCAGTGCATCATTATCTGCATCTCCACGGCCTTCAGTAAAATCGCCCACCCCGTCGTTATCAGAGTCATTGGCGTCGGACAGGATCGGCGCTGCGTCACCAATCATCAGGGTGGTCGAACGCGAGGTCTGCAGTATGCCGTCGCTGACGACCACACGGATCTCGTAAGCGCCGGCCGCCGGCATCGTCGAAGCTGCATCAAACCGGTATTCGTTACCGGACACTTCACCGCCCAATCCACCGTCGGTGCTGCTCCAATCGTAAGTCAGGCTGTCACCATTGGGATCCGCCCCTATCGCGGTGATGACGACTTCTCCCTGGTCCTTGTATACATGGGCGCCGCTGATACCAGACTGCAGTACGGAAAATGAAACCGACGGCGCAATGTTGCGTTCGACGATAATCACGCGATAGGTCACCGCATCGGAGAGTACTGCGTTTTCACTGGCATCGGTCAGCGTAATCACGAACTCCTCATCACCTTCAACGACGGCATCGTCTGTGATAGTGATGAGCAGGTTAGCAACCGCGCCGCTACTGATCTGCAAGCTGCCATCGGCAAGATCGTGATCGGCACTGTCCGCAACGCCCGCCACCGTGTAATCGAGGGTCACCGGATAACTCGGTGCGAGACCATTGAGGGAAATAGGTACCGCTATGCTGCGGCCTTCGCCGGTTAACACTGATCCAGCCAGGGTGACCAGCGGAAGAACATCCAGGTTGCGCTGCTCGCTGGCACTATTGCCGTCAGAATCCGTTGCCGTCCAGGTAATGACATGACGACCCGGTCGGAATGGACCTGACTTATCTGCAGTTACCGGCACTTCGCCATCGCGGCTGTCGAAGGCGGTCACCGGAATCGTTACGGGAGTTACATAGCCAGTCGATACTACCGTCGTGTCGCTGACCGTTATCGTCGGGCGGTCAGAGTCCGTGCTTATAGCTTCGCATTCGATGTCATTATCGAGAACGCACTGTTGAAATTCCTCCAGATTGGACAGGCCATCGCCGTCCAGATCAAGCAATGCATCGGCTGCATCTCTTGGATTCAATCCATTGGCAAGCTCCGCGACGTCGCTTATTCCGTCTCCGTCATCATCGCCATCGCAAATGTCCCCAAGACCGTCCTCGTCGAGGTCGGCCTGATCGGTGTTTTCGTCGTCGGGACAATTATCATCGTAATCCGGTATATCGTCACCGTCCCTGTCAGGCGCTACAACAACAAGCGTCAAGCCTTGAGATTGCTGAAGCGATCCGTCCTCCAATCCGTCCTGAACTTCGATAAGAATGTTGTATGTATTGGCGGAAGCTTCGCCTGGTATCCAGGAAATCACACCCACGCTGGAAATGGTCATACCCTCTGGTGCGCCACCAAGACTCCATAAGATCTCGCCAGAGCCGTCATTAAGATCGTCAGGATCACTCAGATTGTCCGCCGCATTGAAGGTAAACGGAGAAAGCTCGTCAATCGTTACGGCTGAAAATGATGCGAGCTCGGGTTGATCGTTTACCGGATTGATCGTCAGAGCCACTGCAACAGAGGAAGAGTCAGCCGTGCCGTCATTGACCACAAAGGTGAAGCTGTCAGCACCGTTGAAATTGGCCAGCGGCGTATAGGTCAGATTCGGTGCCGTGCCGCTAAGCGTACCCTTGGCCGGATCAGGACCCGTTACCACGGTAAACGACAGCGTATCGCCATCGGCATCGCTGCCCGTCAGGGTAATCGCGAGTGCCGTGTCTTCGGGCGTCGACACAGATTGCCCATTGGCCACTGGTGCGTCATTCACGCAGGCCACCGCAATGCTGACCGTGGCTATGTTGCTATCAGCAGTCCCGTCCGTAGCGTGATAGGTAAAGCTGTCGGCACCACAAAAATCGTCAGCCGGTGTGTAAGAAAAGGAGCCGTTCGAGTTCAATGTCAGGCTGCCATTGTCCACACTCGCGTCGAGCTCCGCGCTCAAGGTATCGCCGTCAGCGTCTGTGTCACCATCCAGCACCCCCGGTGCTGCAACGCTCAAAAGCGTGTCATCGGTGGCGTTGTAACTGGCATTGTCCGCTGCTGGTGCGTCGTTCACGCAGGCCACCGCA
>JABDJB010000020.1 GCA_013003425.1 Gammaproteobacteria bacterium
CATAGACCAGCCTGCGGCCGTCAAGGCCCGGATAACGCTCGAGAACCGAATCGGACGCCCGTCGATATAATGAGACCTCGCGTAGCGCGTCGTGCTCAAGCAGGCCGGCGCGCAGGCCGTCATCCACATCGTGGTTGTTGTAGGCGATTTCATCGGCAATATTTGCCAGCTGGGCCTCGAGACCCGGCTGAGTGCGATTGAGAAAGCGCGCGCCGAGGTCGCCCAGTTCGCGGGCGTTGCTTACAGAGCAGTGTTTAAGGATGCCCTCACGCGTCTCAAAGCTGAGGTTTAAGCCCGGGAATTCCGCATATTTTTCTTCCAGTTCATCAACGACGCGCAGTGACTGCAGATTGTGCTCGAAGCCACCAAAATCGCGCATGCATCGATTGAGTGCATCCTGACCTGCGTGCCCGAAGGGCGTATGACCCAGGTCATGAGCAAGCGAGATCGATTCAGCGAGATGTGAGTTGAGGCCGAGGGCACCTGCTACGGTACGTGCGACCTGCGCTACTTCGAGGGAATGCGTCAGGCGTGATCGGTACAGATCCCCCTCGTGATTGACAAATACCTGGGTCTTGTAGACCAGCCTGCGAAATGCGCTGGCATGGATAATTCGGTCACGGTCGCGTTGAAATACGCCGCGGTACGGGTGTCCGTCTTCCGGGTAAACGCGGCCTCGGGTGCTGATCTCGCTGGCCGCGCAGGGCGCCAGTCCGTCACCTGACGCTCCCGCCTGGGTTTTCTGGTGACTATTCAAAGTACTCGGCCAGCAACTCATCCAGTAATGCTTCGGGCACCTGGTCACTGATGACAGGCGAGCCGATTCCTTCGAGCAGAATGAAGCGCAGGCGTCCACGCAAGACCTTTTTATCCGCCCGCATAATCGCCTTTATCTGTTCGATCTCCAGCGGTGGTGGCTTAATCGGTAGCTCAAGCTTCGTGAGCAGCGCGCGCACCCGCTCCAAAACGCTTTGATCGAGGAGCCGCATCCGGCACGACAGGTCGCAGGCGATCAGCATACCGACGCCGACGGCCTCGCCGTGCAGCCAGCCGCCGTAACCCACGGCATTTTCGATTGCGTGCCCAAAGGTGTGCCCGAAGTTCAGAATCGCGCGAACCCCGGCCTCCCTTTCGTCAGCAGTGACAATTTCGGCCTTGATTTCGCAGCAGCGGCGCACCATGTAAATGAGCCTGTGCGGCGCCAGGCTGACAAGGTCTGCTGCATGCTGCTCCAGCCACTCCAGGAACTCAGGGTCGCGCACGAGACCGTATTTGACGACCTCTGCGAGGCCTGCGCGATACTCCCGTGAGCTCAGGGTCTCAAGCGTGCTGATGTCTACCAATACGCAGCGCGGCTGGTGAAACGCGCCGATCAGATTCTTGCCTCCGACGTGATTTACGCCGGTTTTGCCGCCAACCGACGCGTCTACCTGGGCGAGCAGGGTCGTGGGCACCTGGATAAAGTCGATTCCGCGCTGAAAGCAGGCTGCGGCAAAACCGCTGATGTCTCCGACCACGCCGCCGCCCAGCGCGATCAGGCAGGCATCGCGCCCGAATCCATCTTCCACCAGCGCATCAAGTATCGTCGTTGCGGTGGTTAGCGTCTTATGTGCCTCGCCGTCTGGCAGCAATATCTGGCTGCAGCGGACCTGCGGCGGCATACCCTGCATAAGCTTGTCCATGTACAGCGGCGCGACGGTTTCGTTGCTCACGACCATAGCGCTACCGCCGGGGAGGTGGTTAGCGAGCAGGCCGTTTTCCAGCAAATGGTGCCCGATGTAGATCGGATAGCTGCGCGTTCCAAGATTGACGGTAAGAGTTTCCAATGCGGGTCCCTGAAGATGCGAGCCTGAATTATAAACGCGGCCTCAATCCAGAAGTCGCCGGATTTCGTTTACTACTGAAGGAACCCGGCGCCCGTCTGTTTCAATGGTGTGATCCGCCAGCGCCATGTAAAGAGGATTGCGAATCCCGGCCAGCTCCAACAGGCGGCTTTCGGGGTCTTCGGTCTGCAGCAATGGCCGGTGATGACTGCGCCGGGTGCGTTCCAGCTGCTGCGGCACGCTGGCGGCCAGATAAACCACCGTGCCGCGAGTGGCGAGGTGCGTGCGATTATCCTCGGCGAGGACGGCGCCGCCACCGGTGGCAAGGACAATATTGCTCAGCTGGGTAAGGTGATCGATCGCCGCACTCTCGCGTGCCCTGAAGCCCGCTTCACCTTCCTTCTCGAAAATGAGGTCGATGTCGACGCCTGTTCTCGCCTCGACCTCGGTATCACTGTCGTAGAAGTCCCGGCCCAGCGCCCGGGCAAGACGCTTGCCCACCGCGGTTTTGCCGGCACCCATGGGGCCAATCAGAAATATGTTCAGCGTTGTGTTCACGCCGGCTAGCGTAACAGAGAGCGCCAAAGAAGCGACCCGGCGTGTGCCGGGTCGCGGGTGTCAGAGTGTAGAGGCGCAGTCGCCGATTTGACCGTAGGGGCTGGGATTGCCCGGCGGGTTGGTTTCTCGCGCTACATCCGATGCGGCTATGGGCAGCACGAATCGGGAGCTGGCGCTCGATTCCGTACCCTGCACGGAGGTCTGTGCCTCCAGCACGACCTGGACCCAGCGCGCGAACTCCTGCGGATATACGACATCAATCAGGGCAAAGCCATTGACATCCGTGGTGACCGAGCCCGGCACAACCGACGCGACATTGCCTGCCTCGATTTCGAGGCTGCTGTTGAAGTCTTCACCGACATCCAGAATGCCGTTGCGATTCACGTCCTCGTCGTTGCAAACAGCGGTGATATTCTGCTGCCAGTCGCCCGTCAGAGGCAGCTGCCAGTTACCCTTGCTGTAAAACTCGGACAAGAGCGACAGCACAACGCCGACACCGGCCACGCCGTTACCCTGGCTGTCTGTCACCTGCACCGCAAACTGAATCAGGTATTGAGCCGGATTCGGCTCTTCAATTTCGTTGCCCGTGCCAATAGTGATGAACACCTCGCGTCGCGCCACGGTCAATAAGGCGGTGTCCGTGATGCCGGTACCCGCCACTGTTGCCGTGATCTCCACCCCGTCGGTGGCGCTGGTTGAGTTGCTGGCGGTATAAAAAGTTTGTGCCCGGCCCAGGCTGTCCGTGATGGCTGAGGCCACTGACAGCTGCCCACCGGTAATGTCGTCAAGGCTGAAATTGACTGCCTGGTTTTTCACCAGGTTGTTGCTCGCATCACGAACAATGGCCGTGATGGCGCTCTGATCGTTCGGCGCGATGGTAAACGGGTTGGCCTGAACCGTCACGGTTGCCGGCGTCGTGGCAACGAATTCGATAGTCAGCGTCGTGCTGATGCCGCCGCTGGTGGTGGCCGAAATCACCGCCGCACCTGCGTTGGCCGAACTCACGTCAACCGTCGCGTTGCCCGCGGCATCGGTTATGTCGGTCGGGCTGGTAAGCGTGCCGCGGGTAGTCGAAAAGCTGATCGTTTCGCCCACGACTGGTGAGCCGCCAGACTGAAGATTTACGACAAGTGTCTGTGCGTCACCGAGATTGACTTCGGTATTTGCGGCGGGTGACGAAAATGCAAAGCTGTCGCTGGATACTGCGATAGCCGTGGTTGTCTGCAACCCAAGGGCTGAAATCGTAAGCGTGTCCGAGGTGCTGGCAGTAAGGTCAAACTGCGCCTGGCCGCTGGAATCTGTCGTTAACGGCGGAACAGGTGTGATGGTGCTGCCTGCCGCGGAGCTTACATCCACCGCAGTGTTGGCGATGCCGTTACCGCCGGCGTCGCTCAGGACCACTGTGTAGGTAGCGGTTGCCCCTGAAACCAGCGAGCCTGGCCCGGTTACCGTCAGCGTGGTACCAATAACGCTGACCGCCACGCTGGAAGCCAGACTGTCTGCCGTGCCCGTTACGGAAATGGTGCGATTAGTGGGGTCGCCGGCAACGCTCAGCGTGGCCGTCGCCTGACCATTGCTGTCGGTCGTTCCCTGCACGATATTCAAGCCGCCGGAATCTGTAGCAAAACTTACCGGTACGCCTGCCACGAAAATGTTGTTTGCGTCCCGGGCGAGCGCCGTAATCGTCACGGTGGCTGAGCCATCTGACGGCAGTTGCGGGTTGCTGGTCAGCAGCTGCAATGATGCTGCAGTGGGCGTGCCGGGTCCGCCGCCCGGTGTCCCGCCGGTGGTAACGAGTGAACTACTGTCGCCGCATCCGGTAACGAATCCGGTCAGCATAAGCAGCAAAGTCAATATAGGCTTGCGCATCGATAAATTCCTCAGGTACTCAATTCAATTCCGGTTGATTCGCTGCGTTAATCACTTAATGTTCGTGCCTTCCTTGAGGATCTTCGGGGTTACGAAGACCAGCAATTCGGACTTGTTGGACTGTCTCTGGCTCGACTTGAAAAGTTTGCCGAGCACTGGCAGGTCACCAAGATAGGGCACTTTACTTTCGGTATTGCGGCGATCGGTGATGTAAATACCGCCCAGCACCACCGTTTCTCCGTTCTTAACCAGCACCTGCGTGTTGACTTCGTTCGTGTCGATGCTCGGCACAAAACCACCGGTTGCGCTGGCAACCAGCTCACCGACGCTGTCGTTGCTGATCAGAAGATCCATGATGATGCGGTCATCGGGCGTAATCTGCGGAGTTACTTCGAGACGCAGCACAGCTTCCTTGAACTGCGTGGCTGTCGCGCCGCTGGATGATGCTTCCTGGTAAGGAATCTCAACACCCTGTTCGATGCTCGCCCTCTTCTGGTTGGAGGTGACGACGCGCGGCGTTGAGATGACTTCGCCGCGACCCTCGGACTGCATTGCTGCAAGTTCAAGGTCGATGAGGTAGTCGGAGTCGAGAATGGCCAGTGCGACGCGTCCCGAGGGGTTAGCCACCGGCAGATTCACGTTGAAGCGATCTGCCTGGGCGGGCAGGCCGACGGGGAATGGCTGGCCCGAGGTCTGCAGATTGTCGAGGCCGGAATCGACAATGGAGCCGGTGCCGCTAGCGCTTCCTGAAACGGCGATCAGCCCGTCGGAGCTGTTGTCTGTGACAGCCGTCGCGCCCATGCGAACACCAAGTTCACGGCTGAAGTCGTCATTGGCAATGACAATGCGGGATTCGATCAGCACCTGCCGAATCGGAATGTCGAGCTGCCGGACCAGCCGGCGAATCTCGGCGAGTTTCTCTGCCGTGTCCTGTACGAGCAGCGTATTAGTCCGCTCGTCGATGGCTACGTTGCCGCGCTCCGAAAGCAGGGCATTGCCACCGCCAATCAGTGATGCAAGCTCGCCCGCCTTGGCATAATTAACCTGGATAAACTCGGACCGAAGCGGAACGAGTTCCTCAATCTGCTTACGTGACTCAAGCTCGCGGCGCTCACGTTCCGCAATCTCCTCGGCAGGTGCCACGATAATGACATTGTCATTCTGGCGCATGTCGAGTCCTTTGGTGCGCAGAACAATATCGAGCGCCTGGTCCCATGGCACGTTCTGCAAACGCAGCGTAACGTTGCCAGCGACCGTGTCGCTGACGACAATGTTGAGGCCGCTCGTATCTGCCAGCAGCTGAAGCACCGCGCGTGTTTCTATGTCCTGGAAATTGAGCGTCAGGCGTTCGCCGGTGTAAACCTTCTTTTCCTCGTCTTCCATCGCCGCCGCTGCGCTTTCTGAAACGGGCTTGAGCTCGATGATGAAGAGGTTGTCTGACTGGTAAGCAAGTTGTTCAAAGTTGCCGGTGGCATTGACGACCATGCGCGTGTTGCCGCCGACTTGCAGCGTGTCAATGGTGGTGACAGGCGTGGCGAAATCTGTAACGTCAAGGCGACGCATCAGTCTTGCTGGCAACGAGGCGCCGGAAAATGTTGCCTGTACCTGGGTGCCTTCCTGGCGCAGATCCACCGGTGTTCCCGGGTCGCTCAGGCGCACCAGGATCATGCCAGAGCCGTCGCTGCCCCGGCGGAAATCCACATCCTGCAGTCCACGACCGCCAGCCGCAGACGGTGCTGAGCTGCCAGCCGCAGGGCCAAATGTGGCAAAGGAGCCCGAATCGGCCGAGGCTCCCTCCAGCCTGACAACGACGCTGTTGCCTTCAACCCGGGTTGTGTAGCTTGTGAGCTCATCGAGATTCAGAACGACGCGCGTGCGACCGCCGGCCTCAGCAGCAAGCACCGTGTTCAGCGCGCCAACGCCGACGTCCGTGCGACGCGATGCCATTCCGAGGCTTGTGCCCGGCAGGTCGATAGCGATGCGAGCAGGGTTGTCGATCGTGAAACTCAGGGGCTCAGGCGCGGCGCTGCTCATCTGCAGGCGCAGCTCGACCCCCTGGCCAGGTAACTGTGTAAATTCTATGGACTGAAGTTCGTTCGTTGATTCCTGCGCGCCGGCCAGCGAGACCATCAGGCCCCAAATGCCTGTCAGCAGCATGGCGAAAGCAAGCAACTGTGGCAAAGACGACGGCGTCAATGTTTGCCGGATCCATGTCGCGCTTGAAGGCTTTGTTATAGAGGTCATGCTTTTTACTCCAGGAAGCATCAGTCGCTCAGCGCTATGGCGGCGGGCCTTTCAATCCAACCACCAAGTCCGTCTGAAATGATTTCAACAATTTTTATTT